>DATNKH010000084.1:0-2025 GCA_035603475.1 Thermoanaerobaculia bacterium | reverse complement strand
TGGGAACGTTCGACTTCGAGCTATTCTCGCTGGTTCTCGATCGGGCGCCGGAGGAGAACAGCGACCAGCCGCCCGCTCTGGCCGGCCACGAACTGGCGCCGTTCCTCGAGTGGGCGCGGGCAATCACCTTCTGCATGGCTTATGCCGAGGACGCGCTCGACCCGGAGCCTGCCATCGCGGAGCTCGGCGATAGGCACCGTGAAGCCTATCGGCGCTTCCAGCGGCTGTGCGCCCAGATCGTGGCCAACGTCGTGATCCCGCACGACCTGCTGACCTCCATCGCTGGCGAATACCTCCGGGGTTTGATTCCTCTTGGGAAGCTGGAGCTCAAGCCCGGCGCCGGCGACGGCGGTGCCGAGCCCGTACCTGCAGCAGATGCGCCTCTTACACAGCTCGCGAAGGACAGCACGCAGGATCTCTGGTGGCGCGGCAAGCAGCTCGGCACGATCAGCATGAGCCTGGATGCAGAGACAGTGCCGCCGCACAGCGTCTTTCCGGAGAAGTCTCTGTCGACAGGCACCAGCATCCTCGCCAAGCGCTTTACGGCCGCTTTCTATGCTGCAGCTCTCTCCGCGGAGCGCAGCAGCGAATTCGATTCGAGGGAATTCAAGCGGGCGCTGGGTTCGGTGCAGAGCGCCTTCCTCGATCGGGTAGAGGCCCTCAAGGAGTCCGGAGGGCTGACGGTGCTCGGTCCCTATGCGCTGATCCAGACCTTTTTCAACCTGCTCCACCGCGCGCTTCACCGGCTGCTGCCTGAAGGGGGAGGCGGCTCCACCGCGCGCCAGCCGAGCCGGCACGGTTGGTTCCTCTACATGGCGCAATGTGTCCCGGACCCGGACCCGGACCCGGACCCGGACATCGGCGAGCGCGCCGTGCTGCGTAGCGGGGCACCGTTCGCACGCTGGGCGGCAATGGGCACCGAGGAGATGAAGAGCCTTATCGCTCGAGTCCTCGACAGCCGGAAGGATCCCGAGCAAGTCCTGGGCGAGATTCTTGGGTCCGCCGTCGCCGAAGACATCTTGGCTGACTGGCGAGCGCAGACGCATGCCACGGCCCACAGTATCGAGAGCCTGGAGGAACTCTTTCTGGAGGCCCTGGCGCGACGTGGCCGCGAGTATCCTGATCCGACCCGAGACCAGGGCCCGTCACTCACCGCCGCCACGATCCTGAAGAAGAAGGTAATGAGCGTCATCGACCTCAACCGCAGCCCCGAGCGATCGAAACGCTGGAGCGAGTGGTTCTTCGGCGACAAGGCCTATGGCATCGTCGGCGTGCCCATCCTCCTCGCCGACAGGGCCATCGGTATCCTCCAAATCTTCCGGCGACGGGAGGCTATCGACGATGTCCTCTTCTTTAAGAATGACGAGATCGATGCGGTCGGCAGGCTCGGCAAAGCCATCGAGAACGCGATCGCCGCCGAAGTTGAGTGCCTGACGGTCCCCGTCCTACGGGGCGCCGCCGCCAATGCGACCTTCACCCGCGAAGTGACCGCCCTCGGCGGGCGGCTCGAGAAGCGGATCGAAGAACACGAGACGCCCATCCTCGTGAGCTGTGACTTCCTGGACGAGCCGGCCTCATGCGAACAGTTCCTGGATCGATATGTCCGCGTGGAGCGCACGACCTTTACCACCCACGAGCTCCTCAAGCTCCCGACCTCCAAGCTCGAGCAGATGACCGTGCCGGCCGTCTGTGTCCTGCACCACGGCGAGCGGCCCACGCCGAAGCTTCGCGAGAGACTGGCAGCACTCACCGGGCCCGGCGGCGCCCAGATGGTGATCCTCTTCGTGCCCCATGCCGACGAGCGTACGATGATCGACATGTTGCCAGCCGACCCGATTCTCGAGCGCCAAGAGCGCGACGTCTCGGCGGAGCTCCTCCCGGTGGCCTTCGGCATTGCAGAGGGGCAGGAGAGGAGCAAGCGCAAGGAGTTCGGGATCCTGCTGCGCCGATCGGGGACGTGGACGCTCGAACGCCTGGTTGCCGACTGCGGAGGCGTGGCGGGAGTGATTCGGAACCGAGCCAAGA
>DATNKH010000083.1:0-2361 GCA_035603475.1 Thermoanaerobaculia bacterium | reverse complement strand
GCCGCGGCCGCCAGAGCCCCCGCAGCCAGGCCGCCGCGAGGGCCAGCAGCACGCCGGCGCGGATCCAGGCGGGCCGCCGGCGGAGCGCCCGGATGTGAGGCGGGGCGCGGTCCGCGCGCGCCAGCTCATCGAGGGTCGCCGCTCCGCCCGCTCCCATGTGGAGGAGCGCCGCCGCGCGCTGGACGGGAAACCGCACCAGGGCCGAGAGCGTGGCGCCGGTCCAGGCCACCGGGATGGGCTGGACCTGCTCGGGTCGCAGGCCCAGGTCGTGGGTCCACTCGGTGAAGCCGAAGACCTGCGGAAAGAATGGGAATGCCGGGTTGCCGGTCCGGTGGAGGATGTGCGCATAGACCGGCAGCGTCACCGCCAGCGCGGCGAGCGCGAAGGCTGCCGCGAGCCGCCGCTGCCGCCGCAGGACCATGGCCGCGGCGCCGGCGGCGAGGAAGAACAGGCCCAGGTACTTCACCGCCGCGGCGCCGCCCAGGAACGCCCCGGCGAGAACCGGCCAGGCGGCGCGCGGGTCGGTCCGCGTCCGCTCCAGGCAGTAGAGCCCCGCGAAGACGAAGCAGGCGAGCCCGACGTCGACGTGCGCGGTGCTGCCCAGGAAGATCACCATCGGGTTGCCGAGCCAGAGCGCCGCCGCGAGCAGCCCCGCTGTCTCGCCGCCGGTATCACGCCCCCAGACCCAGAGCAGCAGGGCGGTGAACAGGGCCATGGTCCCCTCGACCAGGTGCGCCCCGGTGGTGCCGTCGAGGCGCAGCCCGATCGCGAAGAGCAGCTCGCCGAGCTGGGGGAAGATCGGGAAACGCAGGTTGGCGAAGAACGGCAGCCCGGGACTCTCCATGAAGCCGCGGGCGAACGGCAGATGGTAGATGCCGGGGTCGGGGTCGATCGGCGGGTAGAGCGCGAGCAGGAGGAACGGGGCGCCGCCGGCAATCAGCAGGAGTGCCAGGCGGGCGAGCGGCGCCCTCCCAACGGGCGGCGGCTGCGGCCGGGCGGCGCCGGCGTCGGCACCGGCACCGGCGCCCGCGGCGCGCTGCCGGCCTAAGCGGACCACGGCCGCCGCGAGCGCCGCCGCGGCCAGGAGGGCCAGCGCGGCAGGCGCCAGCCGCCAACCGCACAGCCGCAGCAGGAAGTCGAGTTGGCCGACCGCGAGCAGGCCGAGCGCCCCGCCCAGGGCGATCTCCTCGACGTGTCCCCGGCAGAGGCCCACGGGCAGCAGCAGGCTGCCCACCAGCCAGGCGCCGCCGGCGATGGCTGCGAGACAGAAGGCGCCGAGCGCCAGAGCGACCATTGGCGCGCGATTATAGCCGCCCCGCCTCCCCGGCCGGCTCGACTAGTGCCTCGTGGCGCAATTCGCGGCATGAGTCGGCGAGGCATCCGCGTTCCTGGCCAGGCGCGCCGACGCAGGCATAGTCGAAACTATGTCGAGGAGGCGCAACGCCGCCAGGGGCGCGGAGGGCCGCCGAATCATGACGCGAACTTGCGCCACGAGGCACTTGCGCACCGCGTCGTACAGGGACTCTGGATTTACGACGCAGTACGCTAGACTGCGCGCGTCCACCGGCGACAAGGTTGGGGATCGGGATCAAGCTCTCGTGCGGGACGAATCCTCATGGCTGCGGTGATCGTGGGAGATCCCACGGCACCGTTCTTCTCGGTGGTGGTGCCGGTGCGCGACGGTGCGAGCCATCTGCCGGCTTGCCTGGCGGCCTTGCGCCGTTCGTCCTTCGACGCCTGGGAGCTGTGGGTGGTCGACGACGGCTCCACGGACGACTCGGCGGCGATCGCCGCCGCCGCCGGCGCGACGGTGCTGGCGACCGGCGGCGGCCGCGGTCCGGGTGCGGCGCGCAACCTCGCCGCCCGCCGGGCCCGCGGGGAGTACCTTTTCTTCCTCGACGCCGACTGCGAGCTCCACCCGGCGACGCTGGCAGCCGCGCACGCGCGGCTGCTTGCCGCTCCCGGCCTCGAGGCGCTCTTCGGCTCCTACGACGACGCGCCCGCGGCGCCGGGCTTCGTCTCGCAGTACAAGAACCTGTTGCACCACTTCGTCCACCAGCATGGGCGCGAAGCGGCGGCGACGTTCTGGGCCGGCTGCGGCGTGGTGCGGCGCGACGCTTTCATGGCGGCCGGCGGCTTCGACGAGACCCGCTGGTCTCGCCCGGCGATCGAGGACATCGAGCTCGGCTACCGGCTGCGCGACCGCGGCGCGCGCATCCTGCTGGCGAAGGACGTCCAGGTCAAGCATCTCAAGCGTTGGACCTTCGCCGCGCTCCTGCGCTCGGACCTGCGCGACCGGGCGCTCCCCTGGGCTCGGCTGCTGCTCGAACGGGGGGCGCTGCGCTCCGATCATGCCGATCG
>DATNKH010000082.1:0-2625 GCA_035603475.1 Thermoanaerobaculia bacterium | reverse complement strand
GAGCGTCGCGGCCGCGCCCGCGGGGTCGTCGCGCTCGTCGAGGTCGGAGGCAGGCACGGGGTCGAGGAGGCCGGAGGATGCCGCCGCTACCGCCTCTCGCCGGCGAGGCCCAGGTGCCAGCGCAGGAAGTCGAGGCTGGCGCGGACGATCTCGCGGGTGCGCTCGTCGTCGACCTGGTTGTCGAACGCGTGGGGCGCGTCCGGGTGGCTCATGAGGGTCAACGGAACACCGCGGGCGAACGCCTCGGCGGCGAAGCGGTCGACCGTATCGAGCAGCGTGGGAACCTCGTCCTTGCGCCCCTGCGCGACGAAGATGGGCGTCAAGCGTCCGCTCCCCTGCTCCACCTGGGCAACCGGCGAAAAGCGCGCGAGGAGATCCGCCGGCTCGCCCGCTTCGTGCCCGCCCGGCTGGCGAACGTCCATCAAGGAGTAGAACGCGACCAGGCAGCGGATACTCTCTGGCGCGCCACGGAGATAAGGCCCGAGCATCGGGCCGCCCGCCGAGAAGGACGCGAGGCAGAGGCGGTCCCGGTCGATGCCCAGGCCGTCCGCGTTGGCGCGGACATAGGCGATGGCGTCCGCCACGTCTCCTCCGCTCTCGGAGAGGTGCGACGCGGGGAAGGCGATCCTGTAGGTGAAGGTCACCGCGGCCATTCCCGAGGCGGCGGCGAGCCGCCCCCACGATTGGTAGAATCCCCACTCCTTCGGCCGGAACCTGGCAGGTGCGCCGCCGTGGAGAAAGATCACCGCCGGCCGTTTCTCGCCCGGTCGGAGGCCGGCCGGCGTGTACACGTCCATCTTCATGTTCGGGTCGTCCGTCTGCTTGTAGACGATGTCCTTGCGGACCTTGACTCGGTCCATCCCCGGAACCGTGTAGACGACCGGCTTGTTCACCAGCTCTGCCATCCGGCGCATGCGCTCGGCCTCCGATGGCTGCTGCGCCTGTCCGCGTGCCGGCGTGACAGCCGCGGCCGCCGCCGCGGCCAGGCACAAGGCCGGCAGCAAGGCGATCCGCCAGCTGCGGCTTCGCGGTTTCAGGGAACGGGCTGTGCATCCGCCCCTCTCCCGGCCATTCCGATCCAGCTCGCCGTCCACGTCACCCACGTCCATACCTCCTCCGGTCGAGAGCGCCGGCAAAGAGATTCTAGGCCGGCCAACGGCTCACCTCTATAGCCACTTCGACGAGCGTGCCTCATGGTCACTTACCCGGAGGCCGTCGTAACCGAGCCCTGTGGCAGCGGCCGCCCGCCGCTCCCGGTGGCCCGGCGCCGGGCGGCTGCCGCCTGTAGAATGGAACCCATGTCGGAGCTCGAGATCGGCTTGCCTGCACCGGTGCCGGAGCTTGGCGGTGTGGTCTCGCCGTTGCCGCAGCCGGTGGCGCGCGAGCTGCGCTGGAGCTTCCTGGGCCGGGTGCCCTACCACGAGGCGGTGGCCTTGCAGGAGGAGCTGCGGCGGGCGTTGCGCGGCGGCGCGGCGGCGAGGCGGGGTGCGCCGACGCCGAGCGCGGCCATCGGCGCCGGGGGCGCCGGCTTCGCGGTGAAGGATGCACCAGGGGCGGCGCCGGCGGAGCACCTGCTGCTGCTCGAGCATCCGCACGTCTACACCCTCGGGCGGAACGCCAGCGCCGCCGACGTGCTGGCGAGCGAGACCTGGCTGCGGCAGCGGGGGATCGAGGTGGAGGAGAGCGACCGCGGCGGACAGGTCACCTACCATGGGCCCGGGCAGCTGGTGGGCTACCCGATCCTCGACCTGAGCCCCGATCGCCGGGACGTGCGGCGCTACGTGCGGGACCTCGAGGAGGTGCTGATCCGCACGCTTGCCGGCTTCGGCATCGCCGCCGAGGTGCGGCCCGGCGCGGCGCTCATCGGGGTCTGGGCGGGGGGCGAGAAGATCGCCGCCATCGGCGTCCACCTGTCGCGCTGGATCACCACGCACGGCTTCGCGCTCAACGTCGCGCCCGACCTCTCGCTCTATGCCGGCATCATGCCGTGCGGCCTGCGCCAGGAGGGGGTCACCTCGATGGCCCGGCTGCTCGGCACGGCGCCGCCGCTGGCCGTGGTGGCGGCCCGGCTCGCGGGCCAGTTCGCCGACGTCTTCGCACGGCGGTTGGTGGCGGCGGCGCCGCCGGGTCACTGAGAGCCGACAGGACCGGCGTCATGGCGACAGTCGCGATCGGCCTCAACGCCGTCATCGTCGCGGTCACCGACGAGGTGCCGCGCATCCTCACCGTGCGGCGCGCCGCGGACGGGACGGCGGCGGCCGGACTGGTCGAAGAGGCGCTGCCGTTCGGACCGCTCGAGCCCGAGACCGACCGCACCCTCGACCGCGGCCTGCGGCGCTGGGTATGCGAGCAGACCGCCCTGGCGCTGGGTTACGTCGAGCAGCTCTACACCTTCGCCGACCGCGACCGCGAGTGGCCAGAGGGCGCCGCCGGGACGCGCGTCGTGTCGGTCGCCTACCTCGCCCTGGTGCGCGAGCGGGAGGCGGCGGTGGCGGGCGAGGCGCACTGGCTGGACGTCTATGGCTTCTTCCCCTGGGAGGACTGGCGAGGGGGCCGGCCGACGGTGATCGACGAGGCGATCGCGCCGGCGCTGGCGCGCTGGGTCGACGCCGGCGGCAGCGGCAG
>DATNKH010000081.1:0-2143 GCA_035603475.1 Thermoanaerobaculia bacterium | reverse complement strand
CCTTCTGGCTGCTGGACGAGGGTCCACGGCAGCTGATCGGCGAGCACACCCGCCGCACCGTCGAGGGCATGGCCCGCTTCGTGCGGCGCGCCACCGCCGAGGGCGCGCTCGAGCTCGCCGACCTCGACGACCTCAAGGCCTACTGCTACGTCGTGGCCGGCATCGTCGGCGAGATGCTGACCGAGCTCTTCCTGTTCGGGCGCAAGACTTTGGCGCCGGTGCACAGCTTCCTGCGCGAGCGCTCCGCCCGTTTCGGCGAGGCGCTGCAGCTGGTCAACATCATCAAGGACTCGCTGGCCGACGCCGGCCAGGGCCGCCGCTTCCTCCCGCGCGGCGGCAGCCTGGCCGAGGTCGTCGCCCTGGCCCGCCAGGACCTGCAGGTGGCGATGCGCTACACCCTCAGCCTGCAACGCGCCGGCGCGCCACGCGGCATCGTCGCCTTCGTCGCCCTCCCCGTCCGCCTGGCGCAGGCGACCCTCGAGGTCATCGAGCAGCGAGGACCAGGCGTCAAGCTCAGCCGCCCCGACGTCTCGCGCATCGTCGCCGCCCTCGACCTCGCCCTCGACCAGGGTCTGCCCGCGGTGTAGCCCTCGCGCGCAGCTGCTAAAAAACCTTTTTATTCGCTATCGAAGTTCTCCTTGCCGGCCACTGGCGGCGCGGGAAGCATGCGCTGGGCGCCCTCCAGCATCTCCCTTCGCCGATCGTCGCGAAGAGTGCTACTATCGGCCCGCCTCAGCCTCTTGCATCCTGGCCGCCACGCTACGTGGAGACCTTTTGATCTGGCCGTCGCCTCACGATTCGGTAGTGGGTCAGTTTCCCTCGGGAAATTGACCCACTACCCACGATTCGGGCGGTGCCGGCATGCTCTCGGAGGGAGAACCATGACCATAGGCGACGATCGAGCGCCGCGCAACCGCCCGCTCCGGCGGCGCGACTTCCTGGCCCTCGGCTCGGCGGCGGCATTGACGCCGGTGCTGGCGCCCTGGTTCGCCCGTCCCGCCGCCGCCACCACT
This sequence comes from Thermoanaerobaculia bacterium, assembly GCA_035603475.1. Lineage (GTDB taxonomy): Bacteria > Acidobacteriota > Thermoanaerobaculia > Multivoradales > UBA5704 > JASLEW01. The sequence goes on along the minus strand of DATNKH010000081.1, from coordinate 1,130 downwards.
CTCGCCGGGCCGTTGACGGGTCCGGCGGACGCGGAGGCGGCGGCCGAGGGGCGGCGTGGCGTCCCGCCGGCGGCGCAGCCGCGGCCGCTCTCGGTCGGCTATCTCGAGGGCAGCGAGCTGCTCGCGAACCTCCGCAAGCTGCAGCCGGACCTGCAGGTGCTGACGGTGGAACGCCGCGGCAGCACGTTCACCGCCGGCCGGCACATCCAGCCCTCCCACAGCTACCCCGCCGGCGACCCGTCGCTGGTCGGCGGCGCGGTGCGCATGACCGTGCACGACCTCTATCCGCGCCGGTTGCCGGACGGCGCCGCCGCCGCGCGGTGGCCGGTGGCGATCGATCTCGACGTCATGGTGCCGCTGCTCGATCCGCCGGCGGGGAGCACGGCGCTCTTCCATGCCTGGAGCTATCGCCGGCTGCCGGCCGAGGACCGCAGCGCGCGGGTCAGCTTCGTGCTCTGGCCGGACTGGTACAGCGACCTTGGCCTCGCGATGCGGGTCGTGCCGCCGGGCGCCGGGAGCGAGCCGCGGCTGCTGCAGACCAGGTTCACCCTTGGCAACGACCAGGGCCGCCCGCGGCTGCTCAAAGGCATCTACCTGCTCGGGATCGAACCCGGCGCCTGGGAAGAGGACGTCGAGCTGCCCGACGATCCCGCGCTGGTGCCACCGGAGCAGCTGTCCGTGCTGGTGACGATCGAGCCCGAGGGCCTCAGGATCGGCTCGTCGCACCGGTGAAGCCTGGCCAGTTGTCCGCCGGCGCCGGCTCCTACGCGCGCATCTATGCCGTCGTGCGCCGCATCCCGAGCGGCCGCGTCGCCACCTACGGCCAGGTGGCGGCGCTGGCGGGCCTGGCCGGGCGCGCGCGCCAGGTCGGCTACGCCCTGCACGCCCTGCCCGAAGGCAGCCCGCTGCCATGGCACCGGGTGATCAACGCCCGCGGTGAGATCAGCCCCCGCGCGGAGCCGGGCTGGGAGGGGTACCAGCGTCACCTGCTCGAGGAGGAGGACGTCGACTTCGACCTCGCCGGCCACGTCGACCTCGAGCGCTTCGGCTGGCAGATCGGCGCCCGCCCGCGGCGCCGGCCAGGCGCGGCGGCCAGCCGCGACAGCGAGAGAGCAGCGGCGGCCAGCCGG
>DATNKH010000080.1:0-5265 GCA_035603475.1 Thermoanaerobaculia bacterium | reverse complement strand
ATCTCGATCCGGTGCTCGCGGCGCTCGAGGCGGCGACCGACCCTGGGAGGCGCGCGTGTCTTCGCCGGCGACCACCGCCGAGGTGATGGTGGCGGCGGGGTGCGGCGCCGGCGTCGTCACGCGGCTGGTGTCCCGCGGCGTGCTGCGCCGGTTCACCCAGGTGGAGCGGCTCTCGCTCGACCGGCATCGCCTGTCGCCGCGTACCGCCGCCGCCCCCAGCCCGGCGGCAGCGGCAGCGGCGACCGCAACGACCGCCGGGGGCGCTCCCGGAGAGGGACCCGGGGCGGCCGGCGAGCCGCCGTTCCTCCTGCGCCCGGACCAGGTGGGCGCCATCGCCGCGGTGGTGGACGCGATCGCGAGCCGCCGCTTCACGCCGCTCCTGCTGCGCGGCATGACCGGCTCGGGGAAGACCGAGGTCTACCTGCGGGCCGCCGCCGCGGCCCTGGCCCAGGGACGCTCCGCCATCCTGCTGGTGCCCGAGATCGCCCTGGTGCCCGCCCTGGCGCGCGAGGTCCTGGAACGGTTCGGCGAACGGCTGGCCATCCTGCACTCGGGCCTCGGCATGGGCGAGCGCAACCAGGAGTGGGAGCGGGTGCGCCGCGGCGAGGCGATGGTCGTGCTGGGGCCGCGCTCGGCGCTCTTCGCGCCGGTCGCCGACCTCGGCCTGCTGGTCGTGGACGAGGAGCAGGACCCGGCCTACAAGCAGGAGCTCACGCCGCGGTACCACGCCCGCGATCTCGCCCTGGTGCGGGGACGCAGCGCCGGCGCCGCGACGCTCCTGGTGTCGGCGACGCCGAGCCTCGAGAGCCGCCACAACGTCGAGCGCGGCAAGCTCGGCGCCCTCGAGCTGACGGCGCGGGTGGGGCAGGGCGCGCTGCCGGAAGGGATCCTGGTCGACCTGCGCCAGGAGGAAGGGGTCCGGCGGCGGCCCGGCGACGTGCACTTCTCGGCGCGCCTACGCCGCGAGATCGAGATCTCGCTGGCGGCGGGCGAGCAGGTCATCCTGCTGCGCAACCGACGCGGCTACTCGCCGATGCTGCTCTGCCGCGCCTGCGGCGAGGCGATGCGCTGCCCCGACTGCGGCCTGCCCCGCACCTATCACCGCCGCGCCCGGCGCCTACTCTGCCACTACTGCGGCCTGGCGATCAACGCGCCCGAGGTCTGCCCGGTCTGCATGGAGGCGGCGCTCGAGCCGATCGGGGCGGGCACCGAGCGGGTGGAGGAGGACTTCCGCGAGCTCTTCCCCGGCGTCGCCGTGGACGTCCTGGACCGCGACGCGACACGGCGCCCCGGCGGCCTGGCGGCGGTGCTGGAGCGCTTCGAGCGTGGCGACACGCGCGTGCTGATCGGCACCCAGATGGTGTCGAAGGGGCACCACTTCCCGCGGGTCTCGCTCACCGCGGTGCTCACTGCCGACACCTACCTGAGCTTCCCGGACTTCCGCGCCGTCGAGCGCACCTACAACCTGCTGACCCAGGTGGCGGGGCGGGCCGGGCGCGGCGACCGGCCCGGCCGGGTGGTCATCCAGACCTTCCATCCCGATCACTACGCCATCCAGGCCGCCCTGACCGGCGACGACGCGGGCTTCGAGGCGGAAGAGATGCGGTTCCGCCGCGTCTTCCATTACCCGCCGTACACCCGCATGGTCCAGCTCCTGGTGCGCGACCGCAAGCGCGAGCGCGCCGAGACCGGGATCCAGGAGCTGGCGGCCGCCCTCGTCGCGCATCCCCTGGGCCGCGGCGTCCGCCTGACCGGCCCCGCGCCCGCCCCCTTCGAGCGCCTGCGGGGCGAGTGGCGCTTCCAGCTCCTCGCGCGCGCCGCGTCGATCCGTGACCTCCACCGGCTGCTGGTCGAGGCGCTGCCGAAGAACCCTCCCTACGACCTCACCGTCGACGTCGACCCGCAACAGCTGATGTGAGGTCCACTTGTGCTAGCGTGCCTGGCGGCTCATGCAGACCTCTGAATCGTTCGAAGAACCGCTGGTGCAGCTCCGCCGGCGCATCCAGGAGCTCGAGAGCTTCCCCTCGGGAAGCGGCCAGGACAAGGAGCTCGACCACCTGCGTGCCGCGCTCAAGAAGACCACCGCCGAGGTCTACGCCAACCTCACCCCCTGGCAGAAGGTGCAGGTGGCGCGGCATCAAGAGCGCCCGTACACCCTGGACTACGTCGGCTACCTGATGAGCGATTGGGTGGAGCTGCACGGCGACCGCGCCTACAGCGACGATGCCGCCATCGTCGGCGGCTTCGCCAGCTTCGCCGGCCGCAGCGTCGCCGTCATCGGTCACGAGAAGGGGCGCGACACCCGCGAGCGGATTCGCCGCAACTTCGGCCAGCCGCGCCCCGAAGGGTATCGCAAGGCGCTGCGCATCATGAAGCTGGCGGAGAAGTTCGGGCGCCCCGTGCTCACCTTCGTCGACACCGCGGGCGCCTACCCGGGCATCGACGCCGAGGAGCGCGGCCAGGCCGAGGCGATCGCCCGCAACCTGCTGGAGATGGCGCACCTCGAGGTGCCGATCGTGGTCACCATCACCGGCGAGGGCGGCAGCGGCGGCGCCCTGGCCCTGGGCGTCGGCGACCGGGTGTTCGTCCTCGAGTACGGGACCTACTCGGTGATCTCGCCCGAGGGCTGCGCCGCGATCCTGTGGAAGGACCAGGAGCGCAAGGGCGACGCCGCCGAGGCGATGCGCCTGACCGCTCCCGACCTGCTGGCCCTGCGCGTGGTCGACGCGGTCATCCCCGAGCCGCTCGGCGGCGCCCACACCGATCCCGAGACCACTTGCCGGCGTGTCGGCGAGACCATCGCCCAGGCGCTCGGCGAGCTCGAGCGCTTGACCACTGACGAGCTGCTGGCACGCCGCTACCAGAGATTCCGCTCCCTCGGCGCCGTCGACGGAGGATGATCGGAGAATGAGCTGATCGCGAGCGGCGCTGTCCGGTCGCCCTTCGCCGGCGACAGCTTTGCCCGGCCGGCCCCGCCGGTCCCCCCGGCCCCGCCGACCCCGGCGACCCCGGCGATGGATAGCGGCCGGCAACGGCGCCGCCATGCCGGCTGAGGGTCCCCGTTGGGTGCCGGCGCCGGTGCCTGCCGCCGCCGCCGACCTCGAGAGCTGCGGCTTCCCGTCCTGGCTGGCGGCGCTCCTGGCGCGCCGCGGCGTCGGCGACAGCGCGGCCGCCGGCAGCTTCCTCGCGCCTTCGCTCGACCAGCTCCACGATCCCTTCCAGCTGGCCGGGATGGAGGCTGCCGTCCTGCGCCTGCTGGCGGCGCGCGACCGCGGGGAGCGGGTGGCCATCGTCGGCGACTACGACGTCGACGGCATCAGCGCCACGGCGCTGCTCGCCGCCGTGCTGGGCGCCTGCCGCATCGCCGCCCGGCCCATCCTCCCCGACCGCCTGCGTGAAGGCTACGGCTTCCAGGCGCTGCACGTCGAGCGCGCGCGCGAGCTCGGCTGCCGGCTGATCCTCACCGCAGACTGCGGCAGCTCGGCCGGCGAAGCGGTGAGCGCCGCGCTGGCCGCCGGCCTCGACGCCGTCATCACCGACCATCACCTGCCGCACGGCGAGCTGCCGGCGGGCGCGATCCAGATCAACCCGCGCCAGGGCTCCTGCTCGTACCCGTTCAAGGACCTCGCCGCCGCCGGCCTCGCCTTCAAGCTGGCCCTCGCCCTGGCCGCGCGCTGCGGCCGCACGCTCGACCCGCTGCCGCTGCTGCGGATCGCCTGCCTCGGCACCATCGCCGACATGGTGCCGCTACGCGGCGAGAACCGCGTCATCGCCGCTCTCGGCCTGCGCGCGCTCGCCGAGTCGCGTTCCCATGGCCTGCGCGCCCTGATCCAGCAGGCCGGCCTGCGGCCGCCGTTCACCGCCGCCGACGTCGGCTACCGGCTGGGGCCCCGCCTCAACGCGGCCGGGCGCCTGCACGACCCGAACCGCGCCCTCGACCTGCTGCTCAGCCGCGACGCGGGCCGCGCGCTGGCGCTGGCGGCCGAGCTGGACGGCTGGAACCGCGAGCGCCAGGCGGAGGAGACGAAGGTCGTCGAGGACGCCAGGCGGCGCCTCCTCGAGCGCCTGCCGCTGCCGTCGATCCTGGTCGCCTGGAGCCCGGATTGGCACAAGGGCGTCGTCGGCGTCGCGGCCGGCCGCATCGCCAAGGAAATGCACCGGCCCACCGTGCTGTTGAGCGTCGAGGGCGGTCTCGCCACCGGCTCCGGCCGCAGCGTGCCCGACGTGGCGCTGCACGCGTTCCTGGCCGGCTGGCAGCCGCGGCTGCGGCGTTTCGGCGGCCATGCCCAGGCGATCGGGCTGTCGCTGGATTGCGAGCAGCTGGACTCCTTGCGCGGCGAGTGGGAGCGGTCGGCGGCGGCGTCCTGGGAGCCCGCCTGGCTCGAGAAGCGCCACCTCTACGATCTCGAGCTGCCGCCGCGGGCGGTCTCCGCCGAGCTGGTGACCGAGCTGCGGCGGCTGGAGCCTTTCGGCCAGGACAACCCGCAGCCGCTGCTGCGCACCGGTCCCTTGCGGCTGCGGCGGCCGCCGCGCCTGTTCGGCAAGGGCCACCTGTCGGCCGAGGCCGAGGGCGAAGACGGCTCGCGGGTGGAGCTGCTGGGGTGGCGGTGGGCGGCGCGGGCCGACGAGCTGGCCGGACGCTTCGAGGTGCTCGCCCATCCCGAGATCGACGGCTGGCACGGCGGCCCGGTGCTGCGGCTGGTCGACAGCCGGGGAGTCTGAGAGCAGCGGCTCGCCAGTCGCCCGCCGCCGGGCCGAGATGCCGGAACGTGGCCCGCGACGCCCTCGCGTCACCCGCTGTCGGCAGCGGGCCGCGGGCCGCTCCGGCCCGGCAGCCCCGTAAACCCATAGAATGACCCGCATGGTGCGTCCGAAGACCCGCCGCACGGTGACCGGTTTCCGGGTCGTGCTGATGTTGGCGCTGCTGGCCGCCGTGGGCGTGGTCCTCGCCCTCTACCTGTTCGGCGCGGCCGGTGCGCCGCGGCCGAAGCGCGCGCGCAACGACACGCCGCCGTTCGAGGAGGGAACCAGGCTGGTGGGCAAGGACTTCGACTACACCTTCTCGCAGGGCGACAAGGCGGTCTTCCGGGTGCGCGGCAACAGCGTGCGGGTGGACAAGGACGACACGGTGTACCTCGAGACGGTCGGCCTGACTCTCTTCGACAAGGAAGGCCGGCAGTTCGACGCCGAGAGCGACGAGGCGAGCATCAACCGCACCACCAACGAGGGCCGCCTCTGGGGCGACGTCTCGATCAAGGGCCCCTC
>DATNKH010000079.1:0-3646 GCA_035603475.1 Thermoanaerobaculia bacterium | reverse complement strand
AGCCGCGGCGGCAGGCCGGCCAGGCGCTCGCGCCAGTAGCCGATCGCGGCCGCCAGCACCTCGCCGGCGAGCCACCGCCGCTGCCAGGCGGCGTAGTCGGCGTACTGCACGGGCAACGCCGGCAGGCGCGGCTCCCGGCGGTGCGCCAGGGCGCCGTAGGCGGCCCGCAGCTCGCGCATCAGGATGCCCAGCGACCATCCGTCCGCGACGATGTGGTGCAGGATGCCGAGCCAGAGATGGCGGCGCTCGGCGAGGCGGAGCAGCCGCGGCCGGAAGAGCGGCCCGCGCGCGAGGTCGAAGGGACGGCGCGCCTCGTCCGCGGCAAGCGCCAGCGCCGCCTCCTCGGCGCGAGCGCCCAGGGCGCCGAGGTCGACGACGGGCAGCACGTCCCCGGCGGGCGGGCCGCCCGGGCAAGGCGCGATGGGAGCCGGCGCGATGACCTGGAGCGCCTCGCCCGCGACCTCGTGGAAGGTGGTGCGCAGGGTCTCGTGGCGGCGCACCAGCGCGGCGACGGCAGCGCCGAGCGCCGGCACGTCGAGCTCGCCCAGCAGCCACACCGCGAGCGGCACGTTGTAGGCCGCGGAGCCCGGTGACAGGCGGTCCAGGAACCAGAGCCGCTGCTGGGCGAAGGAGAGCGGGAGGCCGGCGGTGCCTGCGGCGCCGTCGCGCTCGTCGCGCTCGTCGCGTGGCATGGACAGCAGGGGCGGCATGGCTGGCAGGTGTGGCCGCGGTGCCCCGGCCACTTCCTCGCCACCGCTTGCTTGCCGCGCTGCCTGCAGGCGGCCGGCCAGGCCGGCGACGGTGGGCTCCTCGAAGAGGGCGCGCACCGGCAGCTCGATCCCGAGACGGTCGCGCAGCCGCGAGATCACCTGGGTGGCGAGCAGCGAGTGGCCGCCGAGCTCGAAGAAGTTGTCGTCGACGCCGACCCGCTCGAGTCCCAAGAGGTCGGCCCAGATCTGGGCCAGGCCCTCCTCGATCGGCGTGCGCGGCGCGGTGTAGGCCTCCGGCAGCGCCGGCCGCGCGCTGTCCGGCGCCGGCAGCGCGGCGCGGTCCACCTTGCCGTGCGCGGTCAGCGGCAGGGCGTCGAGCACCTTGAAAGCGGCGGGGACCATGTAGTCCGGCAGTTGCGCCTTGACCGCCCGCCGCAGGTCCGGCACCAGCTCGCGGGCGAGCTTGCCGCGCAGCGGGTCGCTGGCGTAGGCGCGCCATGGCAAGGGCAGCGGCGGCGCGTCCCGCGGCCCGGTGGGAGGAGCCGGCGCTTCCACCCCGGCCGCAGGCGGCGCGACGCCTCCTCCTGGCGGCCGCCGGAGCACCGCGTTGAAGCGCAGCCCTCCCTCGCTTCCCGGTCCGCAGGCCGCCAGCTCGGCGGCGAAGCCGTGCAGCTCCGCCAGCCGCGCCAGCTCCTCGGGGTCCACGCCTGGCTCGCGCGCCGCCCGCTCCGCCACCGCTCGCCGCAGCTGCTCGACCGTCTCGGTCTCGGGCCCCGGATCGGCGAGCAGCGCCAGGGCGGCGGCCTCGCCGGCCAGCCGCCGGTCGGGGATGCCGGCCACCGCCAGCGCCGTCGCGGGCATTGCGCCGAGCGCCGCGAGCGCTGCGAGCCGCTCGCCGAGCGCTGCGAGCCGCTCGTCGAGCGCCGCGAGCGTCAGCCCTCCCGCTCGCCAATCGAGGGCCTCGCCGACGCTCCGCTCGCCAACGCCGCCCGGCCGCGCCTCCGGCCGTCCCACGGTGAGCACCGCGTCGTAGCGGAAGCGGGTCAGCTCGTTGACCGAGCGGCCGCGCTTCTTCCAGATCTCGACCCGCGAGATCGCCGGCAGGCGGAGCGCCAGCGCCGTGAACAGCTCGGGAGCGACGAGCAGCTCCTCTTCGTCCACCCGCCGCCGCCGCACCCGCCGGCCGAGCTCCGCCACCGTCATCTCGTCCGGCGCCGCCGCCAGCTCGAGCGAGGTGTAGAAGGCGTCGGCGAGCGGCAGGCTGCGCAGGTCGCCCAGGAAGACCCTGCCGCCGGGGGCGAGCACGGCGACCGCCTGCTCGAGCACCCGCACCAGGTAGTCGGCGCTGGGGAAGTACTGCACCACGGAGTTGAGGATCACGAGATCGAGCTCGCCCGGTGCCACCCCGCGCCAGTCGTCGGCCAGCGCCTGGGCGAGCGACACCTGCGGCAGCGCCCATGCCGGCCGCGCCAGCTGCCGCGCCAGGTAGTCGAGCGCGGCGCGCGAGAAGTCGGTGGCGCGATAGCTCTCGCAGTGGGGGGCGACGCGGAAGAGCAGCAGGCCGGTGCCGCAACCCACCTCGAGCACGCGGCGCGGGGCGAGCGCCAGCAACCGTGCAACCGTGGTCTCGATCCACTCCCGCATCTCGGCTTCGGGGATCGGCTGGCCGGTGTAGCTGCTGTTCCAGCCGCTCAGGTTGAGGGTGGGATCGGCCAGCTCGCCGGTCTCGTAGGTCTCGTCGTAGAGCCGGTTCCACGCGGCGAGGTGCTCGGCGACGGGCTCCGCCTCCGACCAGCCTGGAGTGCCCTCAGGGGAATGCCCGGCCTCCTCGCGCCGCACCACGTAGGCGACGAGCTGCAGCGCCGCATCCTCCCCGCCGCTGGCCGCCGGCCTCGCCACCACCACCGCCTCGCGCACCGCAGGGTGGCGGGCGAGGACCGCCTCGATCTCGCCGGTCTCGACCCGGAAGCCGCGCAGCTTGACCTGGGTGTCGATGCGTCCGAGGAACTCGAGGCTGCCGTCCGGCAGCTGCTGGGCCAGGTCGCCGCTGCGGTAGAAGCGGCGGGCCGGCCTGGCGCCCGCTCCCTCGCCGCGTTCCTCGCGCTCCTCGCGTTCGCCGCGTTCCTCGGGCCCCTCACACTCCTCGCGTTCATTGCAGGCAGGCAGCGTGACGTATTTCTCCGCGGTGAGCTCCGGCCGGCGGAGGTAGCCGCGCGTCACGCCCATGCCGCCGATCCAGATTTCTCCCGGCACCCCGATCGGCACCGGCTGGCCGTGGCGGTCGCGCAGCTCGATCCGGCAGCCCGGCAGCGGCCGGCCGAGCAGCGAACGGATCGCCGCGGGGGTGCGCGGCACCCGCCAGGCCGTGCAGAGGATCGTCGTCTCGGTAGGGCCATAGAGGATCCAGACCTCGGCCGCGGGGAATCTTCGCCGCAGGTCGGCCAGCAGCTCGTCCGGGGCGCGGTCGCCGCCGAGCACGATGCGGCGCAGCGCCGGCATCGGCCCGCCACCCCGGCGTTCCAGGGTGTTGAGCAGCTGGCGGGCCAGCGCCGGCACGGCCGCGAGCGCGGTGACCGACGGCAGCGCCGCCGCCAGCCGCTCGAGGTCGAGGACCGGACGAGTCGGGAAGAGCACCGCCGCGGCGCCGGCCGGCAGCGCCATCATCATCTCGAGGACGAAGAAGTCGAACGAGAACGGGGCGGTGCACAGCAGCCGATCGCCCGGGGCCAGGCGCAGCAGCTTCTGCGTCGCCGCCATCACGTCGGCGAGGCTGCCGCGCTCGATCCCCGCGGCTTTCGGCCAGCCGGTGGTGCCGGAGGTGTAGATGCAGTAGGCGAGGTCGCCGCGCCGGGCCGAGCGGGTGGATGCCGCGGAAGGGCCCGGGGGCTCCGCTGGCTCCGCTGGCTCCGATGATTCGGTGGGCGCCAGCGCCTCCG
>DATNKH010000078.1:0-4797 GCA_035603475.1 Thermoanaerobaculia bacterium | reverse complement strand
CTCGCCGCGGCCGCCGCCGCCGCGCTGCCGCTCGCGGCCGTCGCCATGCTCCCGGCCCTGCTGCTGCTGCGCGAGAGCGCGCGCGGCCGGCGGCCGGCTCGCGCCATGACCACGATCAGGGCGGTGAGCCCGGCGATCAGCACCGAGCCGGGCTCTCCGGCGAGCAGCTGCAGCGCCAACGCCACCGCCAGCGCCGCCACGGCGCGGCTCGCCCCGCCGGCGATCGATCCGGCGAGCGATCCGGCGGGCGATCCGGCGGGCGGTCCGCCGGGCCGCGGCGGGTTCGCCGGGGAGCGCCCGTCCGCGGCGAAGGCGCAGCCGAGGCGGTCCGCCGCCCATGCCACCCAGGGGGTCCAGGCGAGCGCCGGCGCCAGGTTGTTGGGCACCATCGAGGTGACGTAGCCGCCGAGCGCCAGCGCCGCGCCGGCGACCACGCTCCCCGCCGTCCCGGCACCCAGGCGGCGCGCGAACGCCGCGGCGCCGAGTGCGCCGATGAGGAGGTGGAGGAGGTTGTAGAGATCGCTGCCGAGAGCGCCCGGCACCAGCGCCAGCGCCCAGCCCAGGGGCGCCAGCGTCTCGTGCACGGGATTGGCGGCGAACGGCGCCCCCAGGCCGACGGCGTCGAGCCACTCCGGGAGCCGGCCGGCGCGCAGCGCGTGCGCCAGGAACTCGCGCGAGGGCAGGGCGAACCGCAGCGCATCGCGCTCGACGAAGGTCTCGCCGAGGAAGAGGACGCGGTGATAGGCGAGAGCGAGGAGGCCGGATAATGCCCCGATCACGGCCCCTGCCGACGCGAGGGCGGCCGCCGCCTGGTGACGAGCGCCGCTGTCACCTCCTGGACCGCCGGAGGTCCCGGGACTGGGACCCCCAGGACTGCGGTGGCTCCCGGAACTACCGGCCCCCCCGGGACTGCCGGCATCCCCGGAAGCGCCCGAGCCCCCAAAGCCGCCTTTGCCCCCTGGGCGGCCGGCGGCACTCGAGGTGGCCGAAGCGGTTGAACCAGGGCGAACCGGCTGGCGCTTCGGGTTGCCGCGTCTCTTGGTCACTTCCTTATTCCTCAATTGACAGCGGCTTCGCCGGTTTGCTAGCCTTCTCTCCCCCGACGGCAGGAGCTGTTCCGGGAGGTGCAGGCCCGTAGCTCAGCTGGTTAGAGCGCTACGTTGACATCGTAGAGGTCAGCGGTTCAAGTCCGCTCGGGCCTACCATGAACGAGTTGGACGAGATCACATTACGAGACACTCTGCGCGAGACCTGGCTGCCATCCTCTCGGCGATCCTACGCTCGGCGCGAGCGTGCTCGATGACCCGGACGGCGACCACCAGGCGCTTAGCTCAGTTGGTTAGAGCGCTACCTTCACACGGTAGAGGTCAGCGGTTCGAGCCCGCTAGCGCCTACCACCCCCTCTTCGCGTGATCCTCTCCGCCCCTTCCGCCCCGACCGGTCCCCGCGGCCGCTCCGGGACTCTGCGCGGCACTCCGCCGCGGATGCCGAGAGCCTGTTGATCCCGGGCGGTCGATGGTGACGACGACCGAGGCCTTGCGCCTCACCCTGCCCGACGGCTCCGTCCGCGAGGTGACGCCGGGGACGACGCCGCTCGAGGTGGCCGCGTCGATCGGCCCCAGGCTGGCGCGCGATGCGGTCGGCGCCGAGGTCGAGGGCAGGCGCGTGGACCTGCGCCAGCCGCTGGCGAGCGGCGGCAGCTTCCGCATCTTCACCGCCAAGAGCCCGGAGGCGGGCGAGTTCCTGCGCCATAGCGCCGAGCACGTGCTGGCGGATGCGGTCAAGCGTCTCTGGCCGGAGGCCGAGATCGACGTCGGCAGGAGGGACCACTCGGAGAAGTTCCAGTACGACTTCCGCTTCCCGCGCGCCTTCACGGCCGAGGACCTGGCCGCCATCGAGGACAAGATGCGCGAGATCCTGGCCGAGGGCAGCGAGCTCGAGCGCCTCGAGGTGACCCGCGAGCAGGCCGCGGCGCGCTTCCGCGAGCTCGGCGAGACGCTCAAGCTCGTGCGCCTGGCGGAGATCCCCGAAGGCGAGCCGATCACCCTCTTCCGCCACGGCCGGTTCGTCGATCTCTGCCGCGGTCCGCATGCGCAACGCACGTCGCAGATCGGCGCCGTCAAGCTCCTCGAGTCCTCGGGCTCGTTCTTCAAAGGCGACGAGAAGGGGGAGCGCCTGCAGCGCATCTACGGCACGGCCTTCGCCACTCCCGAGGAGCTCGACGCCTACCTGGCGCGGCTCGAGGAGGCGCGGGCGCGCGATCACCGGCGCATCGGCCAGGAGCTGGACCTGTTCAGCTTCAGCCCGCTGGCGCCGGCGTCGCCCTTCATGCACCCCCGGGGGGCGGTGATCTACAACGGGTTGATGGAGTACACACGCGAGGTCAACGCCCGCTACGGCTATGCCGAGGTGATCACGCCGCAGATCCTCGACGTCGAGCTGTGGCGGACCTCCGGCCATCTCGCCAACTATCTCGACTCGATGTTCTTCACCGAGGTGGACGAGAAGCAGTTCGCGGTCAAGCCGATGAACTGCCCGGGCAACTGCCTGATCTTCGCCACCCGCCTGCGTTCCTATCGCGACCTGCCGCTGCGCTACGCCGATTTCGGCCGGCTGCACCGCTACGAGCGCAGCGGCGTCACCAGCGGTCTCTTCCGGGTGCGTTCCTTTTCCCAGGACGATGCGCACATCTTCTTGACGGAGGAGCAGATCGAGTCCGAGGTGCTGCGGGCGGTCGAGATGATCTTGGGCGTCTATCGCACCCTGGGCTTCACCTCGGTGGGCGTCGAGCTGTCGACGCGGCCGGAGAAGTCGATCGGCTCGGCCGAGACCTGGCGCCATGCCGAGGCGGCGCTCGCCGCGGCGCTCGCCAAGGGCGGCATCGACTACCAGCTGAACCCGGGCGACGGCGCGTTCTACGGCCCCAAGATCGACTTCCACATCGGCGATGCGCTCGGCCGCACCTGGCAGCTCGGTACCATACAGCTCGACTACCAGATGCCCGAGCGCTTCGGCCTGCGGTATGTCGGGGTGGACGGCGCCGAGCACCAGCCGGTGATGATCCATCGCGCCATGCTGGGCTCGATCGAGCGCTTCATGGCCATCCTGATCGAGCAGACCGCCGGCGCGATGCCGCTCTGGCTGGCGCCGGTGCAGGCCGTGGTCCTGCCGGTCTCGGAGAAGTTCGCCGCCTACGGCGAGAAGGTGCACGCCGAGCTCCTGGCGGCGGGGCTGCGGGTCGAGGTCGATCAGCGCAGCGAGAAGCTCGGCTACAAGATCCGCGAAGCGCAGGTGCAGAAGGTGCCTTACATGCTGGTGGTGGGCGGGCGCGAGCAGGAGGCGGGCGCGGTGGCGGTGCGCCGCCGCTCCGGCGAGGACCTGGGCGCCATGCCGGTCGCCGGCTTCGCGGCGCGGGCGCGCGACCTGGCCGCCAGCCGCAGCCTGGAGCTGTGATCACTTGAATGTCCGGGCCGCGAGGCTCGACGCTCTCGAGGAGGTGAGCTGAATATCGATAAGACGACGAGGATCAACGACAGGATCAGGGTGAGGGAGGTTCGCCTGGTCGACGCCGACGGCTCGCAGGCGGGCATCGTGCCGGTGGAGGAAGCGCTGCGCCGTGCCCAGGAGCAGTTGCTCGACCTGGTCGAGGTGGCGCCGACCGCCAAGCCGCCGGTGTGCCGCATCATGGACTTCGGCAAGTTCCTCTACCAGCAGAAGAAGAAGGCCCACGAGTCGAAGCGCAAGCAGAAGATCATCCACATCAAGGAGGTCAAGTTCCGGCCGAACATCGACGAGCACGACTACGACTTCAAGCTGAAGAACGTGGTGCGCTTCCTCGGGGACGGCGACAAGGTCAAGGCCACCGTCCAGTTCCGCGGCCGCGAGATGGCCCGGACCGACCTGGGCCACAAGCTGCTGCGCCGGGTGGCGGAAGACGTCGGCGAGCAAGGGGTGCTAGAATCCCACCCGGAAATGGCGGGCAACCGGATGCACGTCATCTTCGGACCGCCGCGCCAGGCGATCAAGAAGCCGACCGCTTGAACCGATCGAACAAGACTGCAGACTGCGATACCGCGAGACGGCAAGAGGAGAGAACGGTGCCGAAGCAGAAGACACACAAGGGAGCCGCCAAGCGCTTCAAGGTCACGGGCAGCGGCAAGGTGACACGCCACCAGGCCATGCACAGCCACATGCTGACCAGTAAGACGACCAAGCGGAAGCGCCACCTGCGCAAATCCACCGAAGTCGGCACGGCGTTCGCCGGCACGATCAAGGAGATGCTGCACAACTAGCGGGCATCTCGGCAACCAGAATTCAATCGAGGCGCCGGCGGGAAGGACCTGCCCCCCGGATGCCCAGGCCCGCGACGGCAGGAGCAACGGTCGCGGCCGATGACCGCTGGCCGCCTCTCGAGCGCGCCGGCAGAAACGAGGTTCGGAGATGGCACGTGTAAAGCGCGGCACCAAGAGAACCGATCGCCGCAAGAAGATCCTGGCCCGCGCCAAGGGCTACTACGGCACCCACTCGAAGAGCCACCGCATCGCCAAGCAGGCGGTCGACAAGGCGCTGGTCTTCGCCTACCGCGACCGCCGCCAGAAGAAGCGCCAGCTGCGCGCCCTCTGGATCGCCCGCATCAACGCGGCGGCACGCCTGCACGGCCTCTCCTACAGCCGGCTGATCGCCGGCCTCAAGGCCGCCGGCTCGCAGCTCGACCGCAAGATCCTGGCCGATCTCGCGGTGCGCGACCCGCAGGCTTTCGCCGGCCTGGCCGAGGCCGCGCGCGGGGCGCTCGCGGCG
>DATNKH010000077.1:0-4761 GCA_035603475.1 Thermoanaerobaculia bacterium | reverse complement strand
GCCGGCGCTGGGGCCGAGCGCCAGGACGCAGCGCGCGGCCGCGGCGCGGATCTCCGGCGCGGGATCGGCGAGCCTCCCGCCGAGGCTCCCGAGCAGGTGGTCGCTCGCCGGCCGGTCCGCGAGCGCGGCGCGGGAGCGCGGCAGCCCCTCGAGGGCGTGCGCCAGCAGGCCGAGCAACGCGGCGTCGTCGAGCGGGCCGGCCTGGCCGAGCCAGTGCGCGGCGAGGGCGCGGCAGGCGGTCGCGCCGCCGATCCGCGCCAGCGCCTCGGCCGCGATGGCGCCGATCACCGGGTCGCCGAGCATGCGGGCGAGGGCCGCCGCGGCGCGCCGCGAGCGCAGGTCGCCCAGCGCCTGCACCGCCGCCATCTGCAGCCACGGGTCGGCGTCGAGGAAAGGCAGCAGGTCGGGGATCGAGCGTCCGTCGCCGAGCCGGCCGATGGCGAGGATCGCCGCCTGCGCCACGTTGAGGTCACCGTGGCCGAGCACGGCGCGCAGCGGCTCGAGCGCGCGCGGGTCGCGGAGATGATCGAGCAGCAGGACCGCCTGCAGCACCACGTCGGGCTCGGGGTCGGCGAGCAGCCGCACCGCCAGCTGGAAGCTGCGCGCGCCGCGCAGCTTGAGCATCTCGAGGCCGGCGTTGCGCAGCACCGCGTCATGGTCGTTGCGCAGGTGCTCGGCGATACGCTCCTCCGGCAGCAGGTTGGCCCCCAGGTGCAGCACTCGCTCGCGGATGCCCGGGCTGGCGTTGTGCACCAGCAGCTCGACCTGCGCGCCGCGCTCGCCCAGCGGCATCGCCGGCAGCGCCTCGAGCAGGCGCATGGCGCCGTCCCAGGAGAGCTCGGCGCCGGCGGGGACCGCGCTCATAGCTTGAACACGCCGGAGAGGCTCTTCAGCCGCTCCGCCTCGAGCGCCAGGCTCTGGGTGGCGACCGACAGCTGCTCGGTCGCGGAGAGGTACTGCTGCGCCACCTGGGCGATCTGGTCGACGGCCTGGACCACCTGGTCGCCGCCGCGCATCTGCTCGGAGGTGGCCTCGGCAACCTGCTGCGTCATGCGGTTCATCACCGAGGCGGTGGTCATGATCTGGCGGGCGCCCTGCGCCTGCTCGCGCGCGGCGGTGGCGAGCTGCTGGGTGACGTCCTGCATGCCGCCGGCGGTGCGCAGGATGCGGGCGGCGCCGCCGCTCTGCTCCTGGGTGGCGGCCTGGACGTTGCGCACCAGCTCGGTCGTGCGGCTGACCGAATCGACGATCTGGCGCAGCACGCGCTGCGACAGCTCGACCGCCTCCTGCGTGTCGCCCTGCATCGACTCGACGAAGTTGCCGATCTCGCGCGTCGAGGCGAGCGAGCGCTCGGCCAGCCGCTTGATCTCGTCGGCCACCACCGCGAAGCCGCGGCCGGCGTCGCCGGCGCGCGCCGCCTCGATGGCGGCGTTCAAGGCCAGCAGGTTGGTCTGGTCGGCGATGTCGTCGATGATGCGGACGATCTTGCCGATGTCCTTGCCCGAGGCGCCGATGCCGAGGATCACCCCGGAGAGCCGCTCGCCGCCTTCGGTGGCGGCCGCCGTGGCCTGCCGCGAGACCTCGTCGACGACGTTCACCTTGGCGGCGATCGACTCGATCGAGCTGGTCATCTCCTCGATCGTCGCGGCGGTCTCCTGGACCGAGGCGAGCAGGCGCTCCGAGCTCTTCGCCACCTCCTCGATCGAGGCCCCCATCTGCTGCATCGAGGTCGAGGTCTCCTCGACGTTGGCGGCCAGCGCCTGGGTGGAACGGTTGACGCTGTCGAGCTGGGTGGCCATCTCCACCATGGTGGCCGAGGTCTCTTCGGTCGAGGCCGACTGGCTCTCGGCGCCATGCTTGATCTCGAGCGCCGAGGCCGAGATCTCCTCGGCGGTCAGGGCGACCTGCGCCGCCGAGCTCTTGACGTCGCCGAGCATCTGCCGCAGGTTGGCGATCATGGTGCGGAAAGCATGGCCGAAGGCGTCGCTCGCCGAGCGCGGCTCGATCTCCCCGCGCAGATCGCCCTCGGCGATGGCGTCGGCCACCCGCGCCATGTCGCGCAGGTAGGCGAGCATCTGCTGCATGGCGAGCGAGAGCTCGCCGATCTCGTCACGCGAGCGCACCTCGATGCTGGCGGACATGTCGCCGCGCGCCAGGCGACCCGCGGCGTCCACCACCTCGGTCAGCGGGCCGGTGAGCGAGCGGATGATGAGCAGCGACAGGACCGCCATGACCAGCACGATGACCACGGTGAGCACGCTGATGATGGTGATCGAGAGCCGCTGGTTGCCGCGGGCGCCGGCGAAGGCCGCCTCCATGTCGCGGCGGCTCTGGGCGGTGAAGCTCTCCAGGGTGCGGCGGATGTCGTTGTACTGATCGATCTGCGCGCGCAGGTTCGCGGGGATGGCGCCGGCGATCGCGCTCTGGGTGTTGGCGCGCGCCAGCCGGTAATAGTCGTTGACGGTCTTGGCGATCGACTGCCGCTGGGACGCCGGGATGGCGGGGTTGCCCTCGGCCTTGGCGAGCGCGCCGAGGAAGGCGTCGTGCTGCTGGTCGGCCTCGACGAGCAGCCCGGGATCGCGCGCGGTCGCCGCGTCCTGCAGCCCCCGCTGGATGCCGGCGAGCGCATCCTGCAGGTCGCGGGCGGTCTCGA
The DNA here is from genome assembly GCA_035603475.1 of Thermoanaerobaculia bacterium. GTDB lineage: Bacteria > Acidobacteriota > Thermoanaerobaculia > Multivoradales > UBA5704 > JASLEW01. Next base: position 2,108 of record DATNKH010000077.1, on the reverse strand, counting down.
GCGCCGGTGAGAGACCTTGCTGGATCCCGGTCAGCGCCGCGCCGGTCCGCGCCCCCAGCACCTGCGCGGCGACCAGGATGACCACCAGGCCGAGCGCCGCCAGGCCCGGCCCGAGCCAGATGCGCTGGGCGAAGCGCAGGTTGCGGAAGACGGCCTGGCCGCCGCGCTCGCGGGAGCTCGCGGTCATGGCGCCACCTTCAGCGCCTTGACCCCATCCGGCAGCGGCGTGCCGGCCGGCACGTAGCCGATGGCGCCGGGGCTGGCCTTCACGTACGCCAGGACGTCGGCTGGGGTGGGCTTCTCGGGCGGCGGCGTATCGATGCCGGAGAAGATCATCCTCTGCCAGTAGGCCTTGACCGCGGACGTGGGGCGCCCGTGGATGGCTTTCGAGAAGCTCTCGCGCGCCGAGGATGCTTCCGGCAGATCGACCGCCCGCACCCGTTCGCCGGACCCCCATTTGTGGGTCTTCTGCAGGAACATGTTCGAGACCTCCGCGGCAGGCAGCGACGTCTGCGAGTTCGCGGCGTTGATCACGACGACGAAGTCCGCCGCGGCGGCCGGGCGGGGCGCTCCGGCAGCCAGCGCCAGCAGGGCGGCCAAGCCGGCGAGGAGGAGGCGGCGCGCCGGGCGGATGGGGGTGCGGGGTGCCTCGATGGTCACGGCGGTCCTCCTGCCTCGGCATGGGATGGGGTGGCGGCCTCGTCGGGCACCAGCAGCAGCTGATCGATGTCGAGGGCGATCACCAGGCTGTCGTCGAGCTGGACGACGCCGGCGAGGTAGGCCGAGCGCTCGTCCATCAGGTCGGCCGGCGGCGGCTCGATGCGGCTCGGCAGCAGGCCGAGCACCTGGTGGGCGGCATCCACCAGCAACCCGAGCGAGCGCTGCCGCGAGGACACCACCAGGATGCGGCTGCGCTCGTCGGCCACAGCCGGCGGCAGGCCCAGGCGCAGCCGCAGGTCGACGACCACCAGGACCTTGCCGCGCAGGTTGGCGATGCCGCGCACCGGCGGCGGCGCGTGCGGCACGCGCGTGATGCCGCGGGCGCGCCGGATCTCCTGGATGCGGGCGACCGGCAGCGCGTAGAGCTCTCCGGCCAGCTCGAAGGTTACCCAGCTCTCCGGCCGCTCGGGCGGCACGGCCGCCGCCGCCGCCGCCGAATGGCCGCGCTCGAGGCTGTCGGCGAAAGAGTAGATGCGGGTCGGACCGAGCGCCGGCGGAGGCGTGGTCTCAGGCGCCGATGGATCCTCCGGCGCGCCGGCCGGCGACTGCCCATCGACGGCGGCCAGGATCTCGTGCGCCAGGCCGGAGGAGGGCAGCCGCAGCGGGGGCTTGCCCTCGGGGGGAGCGCCGCGTCGGGGCGGACGGCGGCTCACGGCAGGGTCCTCGGCGTCGCGGCGGCCTCGTCGATCAGGGGAGACATGGCGACCAGGGAGGCCGGGTCGAGGACGAGCACCGCGCTGCCGTCCCCGAGCACGGTCGAGCCGGCGACGCCGGGCAGCTCCGCGAGCAGCCGGTCGAGGGTCTTGACGACCACCTCGCGGATGTCCAGGACCTGGTCGACCACCAGCGCGCGGGTCCGGCCGCGCTCCTCGACGATCACGGCATGGCCCTCGCGGCGCCGGGCCGCAGCGGTGCCGAAGGTGCAGCCCAGGTCGAGGGCCGGGATCACCTGGCCGCGCCAGCGCAGCGCGCCGCCGCCGTTGATCTCGTGCAGATCGCCGGCGTCCAGGCGGCGGCTCTCGAGGACGGCTCGCAGCGGCAGGGCGTACCGGCTGCCGTCGCTGCGCACCAGCAGCGCGCGCGCGATCGAGGCGCTGAGCGGCAGCCGGAGGCGGAAGAGGCTGCCCCTCCCCGCCTCGGAGGCCACCTCGACCTGCCCGCCGCGGCGCTCGACCGCCCGCTTGACGGCCGCGAGGCCGATGCCGCGGCCGGCGCCAAGGTCGGCGTGCACGCGCGTCGAGAGGCCGGGAAGGAACAACAGCTCGAGGACGTCGGCGCCTGCGACAACCGCACCTGGGCCGCCGGCGTGGTCCTCGGCGCCGGCGTCCGCGGCATCTCGGCCGGCTGTGGCCGCGCCGGCGACCGCGGCCTCGCCCCTCGGGGGGGGC
>DATNKH010000076.1:0-9495 GCA_035603475.1 Thermoanaerobaculia bacterium | reverse complement strand
CATGTTCATGCCGTGGGCGTCGGCGGTCGAGTAGCAGAAGTTGACCATCACCGCCCGCCCCAGCGGCCGCGGCTCGACCCGCAGCAGCCGTCCATGCCGGGTGCTCGCCGCCGCCGCCGCTTGCAGCTCCGGCAGCAGCTCCTGAAGCCGCAAGCAGAACTGCCGCGCCTCCGCCACGCCGTCGAACTGGAACACCGGCGCCACCCGGTTCTCGTCGAGGTAGAGCCGGGTCACCGCGCCGCCGGCACGCGTCAGCGCCGTCATGCCGCGCTCGTAGGAGCGCACCAGCACTCCCTCGGTGGTGGCCAGCGGCACGTAGAAGATGCCGCGGGCGTGCTCGCCCGCGATCGCCAGCGGCCCGGCCACCCCCAGCGGCACCTGCGCCGCGCCGATCGGGTTCTCGACGTTGCCGCGCATCGGCTCGCTGGCCAGCGAGCAGCGCCCTACGTGGGTCAGCCGCGTCCCGGTCCGCCGCTCCACCCAGCGACGCCGCGCCGCGACGTCGCGCGCGCTGTAACCCTGGTCCGTGAGCCGCGGCACCAGCTGCGACGACGCCAGCTCGCCGGCTCCGGGAAGCCCGGCGGCGCCGCCGGCGCCTGGCGCGATGCCCGCGGTGTCCGCCGGGTGGCGGCGGCCGCTGCGGCCGCGTCCATCGGTTCGATCGCTCATGGCGCCCCCAGCACGAGCGCGGAGCAATGCCCGTCGGCGCCGACGGCGGTGATGAGGGCCCGCTGCCGCGCCGCCGGCTGCAGGCGGCGGGTGGCCGCCGGCGCCGTCTCCGGCAGGGGCAGCGGCAGCCCGGGCTCGAGCTGCTCGAGACCGGCGATGCCCGGCAGCACGCCATCGCCGAGCGTCTCCACGAGATCGACGGCCTGCCAGGCGGCCGAGACCCCCAGGCCCTCTCCCAGCATCGCCTTGATGGCGGTCACCGGCAGCTCCGCCGCCCACTCGCCCAGGGCCGCCGCCACGCCCCGCGCCTCGGCGCGATCGACCGCCAGGCTGCCGCTCGCCGACGCCGACAGGCAGCCGATCTCGGCCGGCACGGCGCCGGCATCGGCCAGCGCCAGCCGCACCGCCCGCGCCACGGCATCCGCCATGCCGGCCTCGCCGCTCGCCGCGGCGAAAGCCGCTCCCCAGCCGAGCACCTCGGCGCGCATCGCCGCACCCCGCGCTGCCGCCGACGACGCCTCCTCCAGCATCAGCAGCGCTGCCCCCTCGGACAGGCTGAAGCCGTTGCGGCGCGCGTCGAACGGGACCGGCCGCTCGGCGCTGCCGCGGTCCAGCGCCCCGCACAGCCGGCCGGCGCGGTAGTAGCCCAGGAAGGACTCGAAGCACAGTTCCTCGGCGCCGCCCGCCAGCACCGCGTCCGCCCGGCCGGCGCGCACCAGCTCGGCCGCCTGCGCGATCGCCTGTAGCCCTGACGCCTCGCCGCCCGCGAGCGTCGAGTTGACCCCGCGCAGGCCGTGCCAGATGGCCGCCTGGCCGGTGGCGGCGTTGATCACGCTGTTGGCGAAATCGAACGGGCTGGCGTGCCCTGGGCCGAGCCGCAGCGCGCGGCGGTCGAACTCGGCGATCGTGCGCACGCTGCAGAACGTGGTGCCGACCACCAGCCCCACCTCGGCGGCGGCGCCCCCCGGGGTCCCGGTCTGCCGGAGCTGCCCTCCCGCGGCCCAGCCGCTGTCGGCCAGCGCCAGCTGCGCCGCCACCACCAGCAGCCGCGAGGTGCGGTCGAGCGGCCGCAAGTTGCGCTCGCCGACGTAGGCTTGGGGATCGAACGGCCGGATCTCGCCGGCCTCGTGGCAGCCGATGCCGCTGGTCTCGAACAGCTCGACCGGCTTGCGGGCGGACGTGCCGGCGGCGAGCGCCCGGTGCAGTGCTGCCGGCGAGTCGCCGAGCGGCGACACCACCCCGGCGCCGGTGACGACCACCCGGCGACGGCGGGCGGCGCCGGTCGGCGGTCCCTGGGGGAGTGGTGCGGTCTGTTGCTTCATGGCGGGGGCAGGTCGCGTTCGGTCGCAAGCGGCGGTGGGTCCGCGGCTGCGCGTCACGACACCTCGCACTTCCTGAAGATCGTCGAGGCGTTGTTGCCGCCGAAGGCATAGGCGTTGTTCATCGCCACCTCCACCCGGAGCCGGCGCGCCAGGTTCGGCACGTAGTCGAAGTCGTTCTCCGGGTCCTCCAGGCCCATCGTCGGCGGCACCTCGTCGGTCGCCACCGCCAGGGCGCAGACGGCCGCCTCGATCGCCGACGCCGCGCCCATGGTGTGGCCGAGCATCGACTTGATCGAGCTGATCGGCACCCGCGTCCCGGCCCCGAACACCCGTCCCACGGCGATCGCCTCGAGCCGGTCGTTGGTGGGCGTGCCGGTGCCGTGAGCGCTGATGTAGCTCACCTGCTCGGGCGCCACCCCGGCGTCGGCCAGGGCGCGGGACATCGCCCGCACCGCGCCGTCGCCATCGGGATGGGCGGCAGTCATGTGATGGGCGTCGCACGACAGCCCGTAGCCGGCCACCTCGGCATAGATGCGCGCCCCCCGCCGCCGCGCCGTGTCGAGCGGCTCGAGCACCAGCACCGCCGCTCCCTCCCCGGGAATCATTCCCTTGCGCCGGCGATCGAACGGCTGGCAGCGCTCCGGCGCGATGGCGCCGAGCCGTGCGAACCCGGCATAGGTGATGCGTGAGAAGGCGTCGGCGCCGCCGGCCAGCATCAGCTCGGCGCGCCCGGCGCGCAGCACGTCGACGGCATGGGCCAGGGCGTAATTGCCGGCCGCGCAGGCCGCCGGGATCATGGTGTTGACGCCGGCGAAGCCCAGCTCGCGCCCCACGTGCGCCGCGATCATGTGACAAGGATAGAGCGTCATGAACTCCGCGCCCACCGCGTCGAGCTCGCCGGCCAGGTAGCGGTCGTCGAAGCGCTCGACCTCGCGCGGCTCGCCCGAGGTAGTCCCCATGGCAACGCCTGCCAGCGCGGCGGCGACCTCGCCGACCCCGAGGGGCTCGCCGGGCTCCAGGGGCCCGCCGGCCTCGCGAGGCTCCTCGTCCAGCCCGGCGTCCGCGAGCGCCAGGCGCGCCGCGGCGATTGCCAGCTGCGAGGCGCGGCCCAGCCGCTTGGGATCGAGCCTGCGCACGTAGGCGGAGGGCGAGAATCCCTGCACTTCGGCGCCCAGGTGGACGTTGAAGGCCTTGGTGTCGAAGGACGCCACCGGCGCGAAGCCCAGCCTGCCCGCGAGGAGGTTCGCCCACACCTCCTCCTTGCCTGTCCCCACCGGCGTCACCGCGCCCAAGCCGGTGACCGCGATCCGCCTCGCCGGCGCCGCCGCGCTCACGCCCTGGCTCGCTCCCTGGATCGTCCGCTCATCCGATCGATCTCCCCGCTCACCCGTTGACCCGTTCCCTCGCTCCCAGGTTCCTCCCAGGTTCCCCCGTCACCGCTTCCCCCGCTCCCCCGTTCCCCCATTCAGCCTGCGAGGGCTTCCCGCGCGCCCTCGCTGGTGGCCGCCATCTCGGCCTGCCGGTGCACCACCAGCTCCACCATGGCCGGCAGGCTGTCGATGTCCTTGTAGCTCTCGTCCGGCAGGTTCAGCTGGAAGGCGAGATCGACATCGACGCCGATCTCGAGCAGCGACAAGGAATCCAGGCTGAGCTCGCCGCGCAGCGTGGCCTCGTCGCCGATGCGCTGCGGATCGATGCCGGCAATGCTGCCGATGATCGTCTTGATCCGGTTCCTGACCTCTGAAGCGTTCATGATGTCCCCTCCTCGCGGCGACGATGTGGGTCCAGATTCGAGATTAGCGGTGTTCTCGCGCTGCCTGCCAGGAGCAGCGGGAATGAGAATCGATCCATCCCCCAAGGCGCCCCGGCTTCTTCTTCCGTTACGGATCCCGCGCCGGCAGCGTGTTCGCGGGGTGTCTCTTGCCACGTTCCAGTTGTCATCTCCTGCCGGCGACTCCCTTCCCTCCCCGGCGCGCCAATCAATCTCGCTCCTGCCATCTCTCAACCCTCCGGCGGCGGGTCTCCCCAGTCGCGGAGCAGCCCGATCTCGTAGGCGATGCGCAGCGCCTCGCGGCGCCGTGTCGCCCCGAGCTTGGCGAGGATGCTGTGGACATGGTTCTTCACCGTCTGCACCGAGATGTGCAGGCGGCTGCCGATCTCCTTGTTGCAGCGTCCCGTTGCCATCCAGGCGAGCACCTCGCGCTCGCGCGCGGTGAGCGGCTCGCGCTCGCGGCGATCGACCTTGGTGTGCTTGCCCTCGAGCTCGACGATGCGCGCCACCACCGCCGCGGCGACCTGCGCCGAGCAGCGGCTGCGGCCGGCGTGAGCGCCCCGAATCGCCTCCACCAGGTCGGCGGGCGACGTCCCTCGCAACACGTAGGCCTGCGCTCCGGCCTCGATGAAGTCGATCAGCCGCTCGTCCTCCCGCGGCAGTCCGAGGACGAGGGCCTTGCAGGCGTCGGCGCGCTCGCAGATGCTGCGCAGCCGCGCCAGCGCGCCACTGACCTCGCGGTCATCGCCGGTGGCGTCGATCAGCAGGACGTTCGAACGGGCGGCCACCGTCTCGGGGTCGGCCGAAGTCCCGGTCACCGTCAGCTCTTCGCGCTTGTTCAACAGCAGGGCCAGCGCGTCGGCGAACAGCCGATTGCGGCTGACGATGAAGACACCGATCGGCGAGCTCATGAAGGCGAGGCGGATCCAAGCGCCCAGCTCCCGGAATCCCGTGCTCTCCGGCATTCTCACGCCGGAGGCGAACGCGGTGGCATAGACCGTGGGATTCAAAAAGGTGCCCGTGTCCTGACCCGCCGCGCGCCGGCCGGGCGCGCCGCCGGCAGTCAGTCGGGGAAACGGCGCTTGGGCTGCAGCCAGCCCTTCTCGCTCGCGTGGGTGACCGCGCTCCAGCGGCTCTTGACCCCCAGCCGCTCGAGGATGTTGTGGACGTGGTTCTTGACCGTGTGCACCGACAGGTACAGCCGCTTGGCGATCTCCTGGTTCTTGAGGCCATCGCCGATGAGCCGCAGGATCTCGATCTCGCGCGAGGTCAGCTCGAGCACCTCGAGCCGCTCGTCGCGCCGCCGCTTCCGCCCCAGCTCTCCCAGGCGCGAGAACAGCAAGTGGGCGATGCGGGGCGTGCACACCGTCGCACCGGCCGCAACCTCGAGGATGGCGTGGCGCAGCTCGTCGAGCGACTGGTCGCGGAACAGGTATCCCCGCGCGCCGCTGCGCAGCAGCGCCAGCGCCTCGTCCTCTCCCTCCTCGGTCCCGAGCACCAGGATCTTGGCGCCGGGCCAACGCCGGGAGGCGTCGCGCAGCAACTCGCCGAGCCTGCCGGCCTCGCCGCCGCCGAGCACCAGCACGTCGACCGGCTCGCCGCCGAGCCGGGCGAGCGCCGCCTGGTCCACGTCCGTCACCTCGACTCTCGCGAAGCCGGCGCCGTCGCGAAGCGCCTCCGCCAGGCATTCCCGGAACAGGCGATGCGAGTCGGCCACCACCAGGCGCACCAGCTCCGCGCAGGCTGCGATCGCGTGCTCTTCCTTCTCGCTCAGCGTCAGCGGAGGAACCAGAGACATTACTTACGCTGGATCTCTCATTTAAGATCATTCTAGTTCCCCATCCAGGCCGCTGCAACGCCTTGAATCTCGGGGACCAGAAGACCGATGCCGCGGATCGGTGCCTGCCGCACGCCTGTGGCCGGCAGAAAAGACGGCGTTCCCAGATGCGTTCCCAGGTGACATGACAAGTAGCGTAAGTAGAATACTCATCGGGGGATCACGTTCTCAAAATGAGACACCCGTCTCTCGAGCCGGCGGCGTCGCCTGCCATGCCTCGTGGCTCGCAGCGCCGGCTTCGCGGCCACCATGGTCCCGGATCGTCACCCAGCCTGCCGCTGCGCCGGCGCCGGCAAGGGCACGAGCGCCCGACGCCAGCCTGGCCGCCCGTTGCGCCGACACGATCACCGGCGTGATGCCGCCGCCGGGCCGGGTCCAATGGCCAACCGTGTAGAGGCCGGCGAGCGGAGCGATGAGATCGGGACGCCCGTCGCCCACCTGCTCGGGCGACATCTCCCAGCCGAGCATGGCGCCCTGGTGGTTGAGGGTGAAGCGCCAGGAGGTGCGCGCCGAGGCGCTGGTGCACACCGCGATGTGGGCGCCGATGCCGGGCAGGATCTGCTCGAGCCGGGCGAGCACGAAGCTGTCGACGCTCTGCTTGTGGCTCGGCCAGCCGCCGCTCGCCTCTGCCGCGTCGTAATCCGCGCCCACGATCTTCTGCACGATCAGCACCTGGCCCCCGGGCGGCGCCATCGCCGGCTCGTACTGGGTCGGCGCGAAGAGCTTGAAGTCCACCGCTCCCGCCGCCGCCTGGTCGGTGTCCCAGTCGCGCCAGTAGTAGCCCTGGAGCCTCTCGATCGTCTCCGGCGGGACGCCGGTCAGGCCGAGATGCATCAGGTAACAGGGATACGTGGGGCGCAGGCGCCGCAGGTCCGCGACGTAGCCGGGCGGCGCGTGCTCCGGCGGCACCAGCGCCTCCCAGGTGTGCAGCAGGTCGGCATTCGACACCACGGCGCCGCAGCGCACCCGGAAGCGGCCCCCCGACGCCGGCGTTGCCGCCGGCATCGAAAGACTGCGCACCGGCCCGCGCAGGGTCTCGAGCTCGACGCCTCGAGCCCTGCCGCCATCGCCGACTTTGGAGCCCGCGCCGCCCGCGCTGCCTTCCACGAGGATGCGGCGCGCCGCGGTGCTCATCAGGACGTGGCCGCCGCGCTCCTCGAAGCAGCGCGCCAGCTCGTCGGCGAAGGCCTGCGAGCCGCCGCGGGGGTAGTAGTTGCCGAGGAAGTACGACAGCCGCAGCATCGAGTCGAAGACGAACGAGGTGCGTCCCGGCGGCGATCCCCAGTGCGGGCAGTCGGCGGTGAGCAGCAGCTTGAGCTTGCGGTCGCGAAAATGCCGCTCGAGCACCTGCCGCACCGTCAGCTCGGCATACGGCGCCAGGCCCGGCGCCTCGCGGCCGCGGAAATAGCGCAGCAGGCCCAGCAGGTTGGCCTGGCGCACCTCGCCGAAGAAGACGTCGAGCGCCGCGGCCTCGTGCGGGAACAGGGCCTTCAGCATCGCCAGGTAGGCGTCGAATGCCGCCGGCACGTCGAAACGCGTCCCGTCCGGGAGATGGAAGGTGTCGACCGGGTCCATCTTCACCCACCGCGTCTCGACCCCCAGCTCGACCAGCAGCCTGCCGGTGAGCGTCTCGGGGTTGCCGAGCAGCGGGTAGAAATGAGTGGCCGCGTCGAAGGTGTAGCCGCCGCGGCGGAAGGTGCTGCAGTAGCCGCCCACCATGTAGTGCTGCTCGACCAGCAGCACCCGCGCGCCATCTCGCGCCAGCAGGTTGGCCGCGATCAGGCCGCCGATCCCGGAGCCGATCACCACCACGTCGTACAACGCGTCGGGCGGCCGCCGCAGGCCGCGGAAGAGCCGCTTCACTCCGCCGCCTCCAGCCGGTCGTCCGCCGCCGGCGCCGGCGACGCCGGCGGACGGTTCCTCCCGTAGGCCTCGTGCGCCGCCACGAACTCGCCGCTGGCCAGCGCGGCGCCCATCGACAGCTCGCCGGCGAGCAGCGTCGCGGCGACGATCTCCGCCAGCTTCGGCGCCCCTCCCGGACCGGCGCAGCCGAGCATTTCCAGGCATTCGCGGGCGGTGCCGCCGCCGGTGCCGCCGCCCACCGTCGCCACGGTCAGCGACGGCAGCGTGACGCTGGCGTAGAGGTCGCCCTCGGGAGTCACCTCCGCGTGGGTGATCCCCACCGCGGAGTTGGCGACGTTGGCGACGTCCTGGCCGCAGGCGATGAACAGCGCCGCCAGGCCGTTGGCGTACTGGCCGTTGTAGCCGATGGCGCCGGACTGCAGGTGGCCGAGCAGCGTGGCTTCCCAGACCTCGCGCAGCTCCGCGGGGGTGGTGTGCAGGTAGGCCCGCACCAGCCGCGCCTGCAGGCGGGCGCCCGCCACGACTCGTTTGCCCTTGCCGCCGCCGAGCAGCGCGCCGCTCGCCCGCTTCTCGGAGTCCATGCCGCTGAAGAGCGTGTAGCGCCGGGCGACGCCGCGGGCCACCAGCAGCTCGCAGGCGCTCTCGGTCGCCTTGGCGATCATGTTCATGCCGTGGGCGTCGGCGGTCGAGTAGCAGAAGTTGACCATCACCGCCCGCCCCAGCGGCCGCGGCTCGAGCCGCAGCAGCCGTCCGTGCCGGGTGGTCGCCTCCGCCGCCGCCCGCAGCTCCGGCAGCAGCTCCGGCAGCCGCAGGCAGAACTGCCGCGCCTCCGCCACGCCGTCGAACCGGAAAACCGGCGCCACCCGGTTCTCGTCGGCATAGAGCCGTGCCACCACGCCGCCGGACCGGGTGAGCGCGATCATGCCGCGTTCATAGGAGCGCACCACCGCGCCCTCGGTCAGGGCCAGCGGCACGTAGAAGGTGCCGCGGGCGTGCTCGCCCTGGACCGCCAGCGGCCCGGCCACCCCCAGCGGCACCTGCGCGGCGCCGATCGGGTTCTCGACGTTGCCCCGCATCTCCTCGCCGGTCAGCGAGTGCCGGCCCACATGGTCCAGCCGCGCCCCTGTCCGTTCCTCGACCCAATGTCGCCGCGCCGCCAGGTCCTCGTCGCCGTATCCCTGGCCGGTGAACCGCGGCACCAGCTGAGAGGCCGCGGGCGCCCCGCTCGTGCCGATCGTGCCGCTCGTGCCGCTCATGCCGCGCCGCACTTCCTGAAGACCGTCGAGGCATTGCTGCCGCCGAAGGCGTAGGCGTTGTTCATCGCCACCTCCACCCGGTGGCGGCGCGCGGCGTTCGGCACGTAGTCGAGATCGCCCTCCGGGTCCTCGAGGCCCATCGTCGGGGGGATCTCGTCGTTCGCCACCGCCAGCGCGCACACCGCCGCCTCGATCGCCGATGCCGCGCCCATGGTGTGGCCGAGCATCGACTTGACCGAGCTGATCGGCACCCTGGTCTCGGCCCCGAACACCGCCCTCACCGCGATCGCCTCGAGACGGTCGTTGGTCAACGTGCCGGTGCCGTGGGCGCTGATGTAGCTCACCTCCGCCGGCGCCACCCCGGCGTCGGCCAGGGCGCGCGACATCGCCCGCACCGCTCCCTCGCCTTCCGGATGCGCCGCCGTCATGTGATGGGCGTCGCACGACAGGCCGTAGCCGGCGACCTCGGCGTAGATGCGGGCCCCCCGCCGCCGCGCCGCCGCGGCCGGCTCGAGCACCAGCACCGCCGCTCCCTCGCCGGGAATCATCCCCTGGCGCCCGCGATCGAAGGGCTGGCAGCGCTCGGGGGCGATGGCGCCGAGACGGGCGAAGCCGGCGAAGGTGGTGCGCGAGAACGCGTCCGCGCCGCCGGCCAGCATCAGGTCGGCGCGGCCGGCGCGCAGCACGTCGACCGCGTGGGCGATGGCATAGTTGCCGGCGGCGCAGGCCGCCGGGATCATGCTGTTGACCCCGGCGAGGCCGAGCTCGCGCGCGACG
>DATNKH010000075.1:0-5754 GCA_035603475.1 Thermoanaerobaculia bacterium | reverse complement strand
AGGTGGCCGGGCCGCTGGCGGTGGCGGCGCTGGCGTTCGCGGTCCAGGCGGCGATCTACGCTTCGGCGCGGCAGCGGCTGCCGGCCGCCCTGGCGCTGTGGATCGTCCTGCCGGCCCTGGCCGCGGACCTGGCGGGAGGCCGGACGAGCGCCGCCGTGCGGCCGCTCCTCGCCCTGCTGCTGGGACCCTGCGTGGCGCTCGGGCTGGCGGCGGCGACGGCGCGGGCGGCGGTGCTCGACCAGCTGGGCTGGGACCGCCTGCTCGGCCGGCAGCCGGCGCGCCTGGGGGAGCTCCTCTGCGCCGCCCAGGACGGGCGCCTGCTGCGGCCGCGGCTGCGCCAGGACGCTGAGCGCCTCGCCGCCGGCGTCGCGCTCGCCAGGCAGCGGCGTCCGGAGGACTCGCTGCGGGTGCTGGGGCCGCTGCTCGGCGGCCGCGCCGATTACACCAGCGACGACCGCGAGCTGGGGGTGCCGCAGTACTGGGCGGCGCTCGACCTGCTGGCGCTGCGGCACCGCGAGCAGGCCGCCGGCATGGCCCGCATCGCCTGGCAGGTGCGGCCCGACGACGCGCGCGCCGGAGCCCTCGCCCTGCGCCTGGCCGGGGCGCGGCAAGCGGCGCCGTGGCCGCCGGCCCCCTGGCGTCCGCCCGGCTGCGACCCGGTGAGCGCTCGCCTGGACCTCGCCGGCGCCGTGGTCGCCGACGGCGATCGTGCGGCCGCTCTCGCCTTCCTGCGGCCGCTCGCCGCGGACTTCCCGGAGCTGGTGCCCAGCGCAGGCCGCGTCCGGTGAGCGCGCCGCCGGCTGGGAGTTGTGCCCCCCGGATCTGATCGTCGAGCTCCGTGGCGCAGATCGAAGCGTGGCCAGCGAACGCCTCCGCACGCGCCGTTCCACGATAGACGAGTGGCAGTCATCGTAGGCCGAAATGCTCCACGTGTGCAGTAGGTGGCAGCGGACAAGGCGGACCTGAATCAACCCCCTCCCCCAGAGGGTAGGCGTTGCGCCGGCGCCGGCAGCTTGCCGCCGGTGACGGCCGGGTCCTTGCCGCCGGGCGCCAGCGGGCCGCTGCCGCGGGCACCGGACCTGCCGCAACAAAAGCTGTCGCTTGGCGTATCGGAGGTCGAGAGCTCGGCCGCTGCACCGGCGCCGCGTGCGACGCCGGTGACGATCGTGCGGCGAGGGTGCGAGAACCCGAGAGACCCTGTATAGTTCGCCGGCGAATCATCAGGACGCCCACGTCCGGTGCCGTGGGCGTCGTGCCGAGGCTTGGCGCGCTTGGTGGGGAGGCACGGCTCACTGGCGCCCGGGCCACATCGCAGCATCACGAGCATCTCGTGTGAGATCTCTTGCGGGTATGGAGTTCCTATGAACTTTGGAGAGAGAGTTCGGCGCCGGTCGCGGACCGCGGCGCTGCTGTCGGGGCTGCTGGTGCCGGGCGTGCTGGCCGCGTGCGGCGGCGGCGCCGGCGGCCATGGGGGCGCGGCGGGCGGCCCCGGCGGTCCCGGCGGCGGCGCGATGGCGATGCCGGTGCCGGTGATGACCGTCGCCGAGACCCAGCTGCGCGACGCCACCGAGTACGTGGCGACGCTCAAGTCGCGGCACACGACCAACGTCCAGCCGCAGGTCGAGGGCGTCCTCACCCGCATCTTCGTCAAATCGGGCGACCGGGTGCCGGCGAGGGCGCCGCTGATGCAGATCGACCCGGCGAAGCAGCGCGCCGCGGTGCGCAGCCAGGAGGCGACGCGGGCGCAGAAGCGGGCGGCGCTCGAGTACGCCCACACGCAGGTGCGGCGCATGGAGACGCTCTACAAGGGCGGCGCGGCGAGCAAGCAGCAGCTCGACGAGGCGCAGACGGCGCTCGCCCAGGCGCAGGCCGATTACGACGCGCTCGGCGCCCAGGTGCAGGAGCAGCAGGTGGAGCTGGCCTACTACCGGGTGGTGGCGCCGACCGCGGGGGTGGTCGGCGACATCCCGGTGCGCACCGGCGACCGGGTGACCACCTCGACCCAGCTCACCACCATCGACCAGAACGACGCGCTCGAGGTCTACATCTCGGTGCCCGTCGAGCGCGCCAAGGACCTCAGGATGGGCCTGCCGGTCGAGGTGCTGAGCGACGATGGCCAGGTGCTGGCGAAGAGCCAGCTCTACTTCATCTCGCCGCAGGTCGACGATCAGACCCAGGAAGTGCTAGTCAAGGCGCCGGTGCCCAATGGCCAGCGCGGCCTGCGCGCCGCGCAGTTCGTGCGCGCGCGGCTGATCTGGAGCACCCACCCCGGCGTGACGGTGCCGGTGCTGGCGGTGTCGCGCATCAACGGCCAGTACTTCGTCTTCGCCGCCGAACCGGCGCCCGCCAAGGGTCCGGGGGGACCCGGGGGGTCCGGGGGGCCCGGGGGGTCCGGGGGGCCCGGGGGCTCGCCCGGCGCCGGCGGAGGCGCGAGCGGCGGCGCGGGCGCCCCCGGTGGTGCGGGCGCGCCCGGCGGGGCGGGCAGTCCTCCCGCCATGGTGGCCCGCCAGCGCGCGATCACGGTCGGCGACGTGGTGGGCAACGACTACGTGGTCCAGGCAGGGCTGAAGCGGGGCGACCGCATCGTCGCCTCGGGAGTCCAGAAGCTGGGCGACGGCGTGCCGATCATGCCGCTGCCCGCCGCTCCCCCGGGAGGCCCCGGCGGCCCGGGAAGCGGCGCCGCGGGCGGTGGCGCACCCGGTGGAGCGGGCGGCTCCGGCAGCTCCGGCGGCTCCGGCAGCTCCGGAGCCGGCAGCTCCGGTGGAGCCGCCTGAGGCCGTCGTCGGAGCCCTGCCATGGCCGAATTCTTCCTCCGACGACCCGTCTTCGCGACCGTCTGCGCGTTGCTGATCGTCCTCGCGGGCGTGGTCAGCATCCCGTCGCTGCCGATCGAGTGGTATCCGACCCTCGCGCCGCCGCTGGTCTCGGTCAGTGCCGTCTACACCGGTGCCAACGCCCAGACCGTGGAATCCGCGGTCACCCTGCCGCTCGAGCAGCAGATCAACGGCGCCGAGGGCATGCGCTACCTGACCTCGACCAGCAGCAACAACGGCCTGAGCAACATCACCGCCACCTTCGAGCTCGACCGCAACATCGACCTCGCGGCGGTGGACGTGCAGAACCGCGTCTCGATCGCCCTCGGCCGACTGCCGAACGAGGTCAAGACGACCGGCGTCACGGTCGCCAAGGCCTCGAACGCCATCGTGCTGGTGGTCGGGATCTACAGCGAGCACGGCGAGTACGACGCGAAGTTCATGAGCAACTACGTCGACGTCTACATGCGCGACTCGCTGAAGCGCATCAAGGGCGTCTCCGACGTGCAGATCTTCGCCGAGCGCAAGTACGCCATGCGGGTCTGGCTCGACCCCGTGCTGCTGGCCAGCCGCGACCTGACCGCCAGCGACGTGGTGGCGGCGCTGCGCGAGCAGAACGTCGAGGTGGCGGCGGGACTGGTCGGCCAGCCGCCGGTACCGAGCGGACAGGGCTACGAGATCAGCGTGCGCGTCGTCGGGCGGCTCTCCGAGCCCGCCGAGTTCGGCAACATCATCGTCAAGGCGCAGAAGGACGGCACGCTGGTCAAGCTCAGGGACCTGGGGACCGTCGAGCTGGGCTCCGAGTCGTACGACAGCAACCTGAGCTTCGCCGGCAAGGCGGCGGTCGGCTTCGCGGTCTTCCAGCTGCCGAGCGCCAACGCGCTCGAGGTCGACAAGGCGGTCAAGACCGAGCTGCTGCGCCTGTCGAAGCAGTTCCCGCCCGGTCTCAAGGGCGTCGTCGCCTTCGATACCACGACCGTGGTCGGCGAATCGATCCGCGAAGTGCTGATCACCCTGGTCCAGGCGATCCTGTTCGTCATCCTGGTGATCTTCGTCTTCCTGCAGGACTGGCGGACGACGATCATCCCGGCGATCACCATCCCGGTGTCGCTAATCGGCACCTTCGCCCTGGTCAAGCTGCTCGGCTTCTCGATCAACACCCTGACGCTCTTCGGCCTCACGCTGGCGACGGGACTGGTGGTCGACGACGCGATCGTGGTGATCGAGAACATCCAGCGCCACATCCGCGAGAGCGACATGACGGTCATGGAGGCGGCGTCGGTGGCGATGCGCGAGATCACCGGCGCGGTGGTCGCCACCTCGCTGGTGCTGGTGTCGGTGTTCGTGCCGGTGGCGTTCTTCCCCGGCACCACCGGCCTGCTCTACAAGCAGTTCTCGCTCACCATCGCCTGCTCGGTGGCGATCTCGATGTTCAACGCGCTGACCCTGACGCCGGCGCTCTCCGCCCTCTGGCTGCGGCGTGAGGAAGAGGAGCACCGCGGCTTCTTCGGCGCCTTCAACCGCGGCTTCACCCGCGTCAACACCTGGTACCGCGGGACGCTCGAGCGGCTGGAGCGCCGGCGCTGGTGGGTGGTGGTGGCGTTCTTCATCGGCCTCGGCCTGACCGGGTGGATCTTCAACAAGGTGCCCACCGCCTTCGTCCCCGACGAGGACCAGGACTACCTGATCGTCATCATCCAAGCGCCGCCGGGGGCGTCGCTCGACTACACGACCGGCATCGCCGAGCAGGCGATCGCGGTGCTGAACAAGACGCCGGAGGTCGAGCGCGTCTTCGCGGTCACCGGCTTCAGCTTCACCGGCAGCGCGCCGAACACCGGCCTGATGTTCGCGGGCCTCAAGCCACTCAAGAAGCGGCCGGGTGCGGAGCACTCCGCGCAGGCGGTGGTCGGGCGGTTGTTCGGACCGCTGTTCGGCGGCATCTCGGGCGCCCTGGTGTTCCCGGTGCTGCCGCCCTCGATCAACGGCCTGGGGATCTACGGCGGCTTCTCGTTCGAGGTCCTCGACCAGAGCGGCTCGACGGTGCAGGCGCTGGCCGACGCCACCGACGCGGTGATCGGCGCGACCAGGTCCGACCCGCTGCTGCGCACCAACCCGTCGAGCTTCACCGCCAACGACCCGCAGCTGCTGGTGACCATCGACCGTGAGAAGGCGAAGAGCCTGGGCGTGCCGCTGTCGCAGATCGACGACACGCTGCAGGTGCTCCTGGGGTCCGCCTACGTCAACGACTTCAACTTCAACAACCGCGCCTACCGCGTCTACGTCCAGGCCGCCGGCCGCTTCCGCACGCGCCCCGACGGCATCCGCCAGTTCTACGTGCGCTCGGACCGCGGCGGCATGGTGGCGCTCGACAACCTGGTCAAGGTCACCGAGACCACCGGGCCGCAGCTGATCAATCATTTCAACCTGTTCCGCTCGGCCGAGATCACCGGCTCGGCGGCGCCGGGCTTCGGCTCGGGGCAGGCGATCGCCGAGATGGAGAAGGTGGCCAAGAAGGCGATGCCGCAGGGCTTCACCTACCAGTGGTCGGGCCTGTCGCTCGAGGAGATCCGCTCCGGCGGCCAGTCGGCGCTGCTCTTCGGTCTCGGCCTGCTGGTGGTCTACCTGACGCTGTCGGCGCAGTACGAGAGCTTCACGCTGCCGTTCATCATCCTGCTCGCCGTGCCGCTCGCCGTCTTCGGCGCGCTGGCGGCGGCGGCGCTGCGCGGGCTGCAAGACAATGTTTATGTACAGATCGGATTAGTGATGCTGATCGGGCTGGCGGCCAAGAACGCGATCCTGATCGTCGAGTTCGCCGAGCAGCTGCGCGAGCGCGGGCACAATCTGATCCAGGCGGCGATCGAGTCCGCGCGCATCCGGTTGCGCCCCATCCTGATGACCTCCTTCGCCTTCATCCTCGGGGTGCTGCCGCTGGTCTTCGCCA
>DATNKH010000074.1:0-20910 GCA_035603475.1 Thermoanaerobaculia bacterium | reverse complement strand
TGACCACGACGCGCGGCGTCAGCGCGGCCGGCAGCACGTAATGGGTGGCGTGATAGAGGTCGAGGCGCTGCCGCCAGAGCTGCCAGGACAGCGTCACGAACTCGCGTAGCGAGTAGACCGGGGAGCTCTCGACGGTCAGCTCGAAGTTGGCGGAGAGATCGGCGAGCTGCTCGCGGTCCTCCGGCCGCACCAGCAGGACGTAGCGCAGCGCCAGGCTGCCGGTGTCGAGGTCGGCCAGCGCGCGGATGAGGTTGCGGACGTAGGTGCCGATCCCGAAGTCCTGGAGCTTGCGGGCGTCGATGCCGATCCTGTAGGTCTTGTCGGGCAAGGGCGAGGTCATTTTAGCCCAGCGCTTCGCGGAAAACGTCTTCCATCTCGGCCGCCGCCCGCTGCCAGCGGAAACGGCCGGCCTGGGCCGCGGCGCGGCCGGCGAGCTCCGCGGCCAGGCCGGGCTCGGAGACCAGGCGGCCGAGCGCCGCGGCGAGCGCGGCGGTGTCACCCGGCGCGACCAGGACGCCGGCCTCGCCGATCACCTCCGGCAGGCTCGAGGTGTCGAGGGCGACCGCCGGCACGCCGCAGGCGAGCGCCTCGGCCGGCGGCAGGCCGAAGCCCTCGTAGAGCGACGGGTAGACGAACAGGCTGGCGGCCTGGAAGACGCGCACCAGCCGCGCGCGGTCGAGGTGGCCGAGCGCCAGCAGGCGGCCGCCGGGCGCGGCCGACGGCGGGGTGGCTGCAAGGCCGGTGCCGTCGCCACCGCGCGCGGCCAGCCTGGCGATGCGCGCGGCCAGGGCGCGGCTGCCCCAGCCGTAGGGACCGGCCAGGACCAGCGGCGGGAAGCCGGGGTCGTCCGCGGCCAGCGCCTCCCAGGCGTCGAGGAGCGCACCGACGTTCTTGCGCGGCTCGAGGGTGCCGGCATAGAGAAGGTAGCCCCGCGGCGCGCCCAGCGCGGCGCGGGTGGCCGCGATCTCGTCGGCGGTGCCCGGCCGGAACTCCTCGTCGACGCCGGGATAGACCACCCGCACCTTGCCGGCGCTGCCGGGGTAATGGAAAGCGATGTCGTCGGCGGTGGCGCGCGACAGGGTAACCAGCCGGCGGGCGCGGCGGAACGAGGCGGCGAGGAACGGCAGCAGGCTGAAGCGGACCTTGGCGCGGTGCGCCTCGGGCATCAGCAGCACGGTGAGGTCGTGGACGGTGGCCACGGCCGGCACCGGGCAGTCGAGCGGCAGCGTCAACAGCGGCGACCACAGCAGGTCGACGTCGCCGCGCCGCAGCCGCCGCGGCAGCAGCAGCTGCTGCCAGACGACTCCCAGCGGCGCGCGCTGCTCCTCGAGGTCGATCCCCGCCGCCGCCAGCTCCTCGGCGCCGCGCGGGAACCGATGCGCGACCCCGAGATAGCGCATGCCGCCGCGGGCCGCCAGTGCGATCGCCAGCGAGCGCGTGTAGACGCCGATGCCGGTCGGCAGCGGCACCAGCGCCCGCAGATCGATGGCGACCCTGGGCCGGCGCGCGGGGTCTGCGGCGGTGTCTGGCGCGGGGACCGGTGAGGCGGCAGCGGCTGGAAGGGGCGGCATGGCCGGTGCAGTTTACCGGCCAGCCTGGGCAGGAGGAAGTCCAGGTACTCGGCGGTGAAGGGGTTCTCGATCGTCCCGAACTGGCGCCGCAGGCCTACTACAGCCTTTCCGCGCGGCCAGGCACCAACGGGGAGACGCCCGGCGCGCCGCGGCTCTCGGCCAGCCGGCTAAGGCGGTGGGAGCTGGCGGGCCGTGGCGCCGTCAGGGACGACGGTGAACTGCGCCGGCAGATTCGGCGGTGCATAGCCGCTCTTCTGCAGCGTCGGCACGCTCGCGTGGATGCACGCCCCGTCCGCGATCGTGCGCCACTTGCCGGGGGCTATCCTCCACCTCGTCTTCCACACCGGCCTGCCGCCAGCGTCCAGTACAGGTTGCCCGGCTTCATTCCGCAACTGTACCTTGTAGCGATGCGGCAAGAACTCTAATAGCCACCACCAGCCCTTGAGCGACTTGTGCGGTTCGAACTTGGGGTCCAGCTGCAGCGGGGCGGTCGCGCTGTCCAGGACGGCCTGCACCTTCTGATCGTCGACCAGCAAGCCGGCGTCTTTCGCCTCGCCGAGCATCCAGCGTAGCGTAATGCGCGGCAGGCGCAATCCGCCGGTCGGGGGTTCGTCGTAGCTGCCGCCGATGTCGGAGTGCACGCCGGCGAACCAGACCTGCTGGACGTCTTGTGGCGGTACCGCGCCGTGCCAGGGCGTGATGAGGTTCTGCCGGTAGAAGCACCGCCGCTCGTCGATGGAGATGGCGTGCCTGACAGTCTTCAGATCCGGGTTGGACGCGGTGTACGGCAGATGCACGGGATCGGTGATCCAGCCGACCGAGCTGACCGTATCCCACACGCCCAGGAAAGCAGGGCAGCAGGGGCGAGAGAAGGTCTGCTTGAACTTGGCCGCGATGGCCTGGTCTTCGGGGGCATACCTGTACATCCGCGCCGCATAGGCGACCAGCCCCTCGTTACCTTTCGAGATCAAGCCGAACTTGTGGATCATCCCGCATAGCGCCCGGGCGGTGTAGGAGCCGCGGCTGAAGCCGAACACGAAGACCCGGTCATTCAGCTCGTATTCGTTCATCAGGAAGGTGTAGGCCTCGTCGATGTTGGCGGTCAGCCCATAGCCGAACCCCATTCCGAGCATCCTGGTCAGCCATCTGGTGATTCGCAGCAGTGCTTGCGGGCTCCCCATCGTGCCCACGCCCGGATGGTAGTAAGCCACCTGCTTGCTGAGATCGCTCAAATCCAGGACGCTGTAGAGCTTCACCACGTTCGAGTTCGCGTCCCCGAACTCGTTGCCAGTGCCATCGCAGCAGATCACGATGTTCTTCGGCATCGTCCACCTCCGGTCCAGGTGGCTGGACCAACACAGAGGGCTTCCGTCCAAGATGGCGACGGCGCGACAATCAAATTAGGATTCGATGATAATGATAACACACTGTGCCGGCGCCGTCAACTCCGGCCCCGGTACTCGACCCGTGATTCTCAGTCATCACGGCATCGCGCCGGCCGCTTCGCGCCAGGCGTCGGCGGTGGCGCCGGCGGCGCGGTGCCAGTCGAAGTGCGCGGCGCGCTGGCGGGCGCGGTGGGCCAGGTCGCGGCGCAGGGCCTCGTCGCCGAGGACCTGCTTCAGCCGGTCGCGCCAGAGGTCGGGGCGGCGGGCGGGAGCGTAGAGGGCGGCGTCGCCGGCGACCTCGCGGAAGACCGGCAGGTCCGAGAGCACCAGCGGCGCGCCGGCTGCGAGCGCCTCGACGGCGGGCATGCCGAAGCCCTCGTAGAGCGACGGCAGCGCCACGACGGCGGCGCCGCGGTAGAGCGCGGCGAGCTCGGCGGGCGAGACGTAGCCCAGGTAGCGCAGCCAGCCCTCGCCCTCCGCCTCGGCCAGCAGCCGCCGCAGCTCGCGGGCGCGCCAGCCGCGCGGGCCGGCCACCAGGAGCGGCGGGGCGCCGCCGCCGCCCCCGCCGCGGTCAACGCGCAGCTCGCGCCAGGCGGTCAGCAGGGTCACGAGGTTCTTGCGCGGCTCGAGGGTGCCGACGAAGAGGCCGTAGCGGTCCGGGGTGCCGGGCGGCGGCGAGGCGGCGGCGACGACGCTCGGCGGCGGCAGGTGTCCCGGTCCGAGGTGGATCGTACGCACCCGCGCCGGCGCGACGCCGGCCGCGGCCAGCTCGCCCGCCACCGCGTGGCTGTCGGTGAGCAGCAGGTCGGCCTCGAGCAGCGTCCGCTCCAACCTCTCGGCCAGCGCCCGCGCGGTGTCGGGCCGCACCGCCCACGGCAGCCGGCGGAAGGCGAGGTCGTGGATGGCCACGACGCGCGCGCCGGCGGCGAAGCGGAAGAGCGGCGGCAGCAGGAAGTTCGGGCCGAAGAGGACGCGGTTGCGGTCGGCGGCCACCAGCAGCGGCGCCGCCCGCCGCAGCCACTGGTCGGCCCGCCAGGGCGGGACCACCAGGCCGTCGGGCGCGGAGTAGGTGACGTGCTCGATGGCTGGGCCGGCGGGGAGCGTGACGGTCGGAGCCAGGGTCGGAGCCAGCCAGGCGGTGGTGGGCGAGCCGGCCGGCGCGACACCCGTTCCTCCCGGCGCGGCGCCCGGCGCGGGGGCGGCCGCGGGGGCGGCCGCGGGGGCCAGGGCCTGGCCGTAGAGGCGCAGGCGCAGGTCGTCGCGCTGCGCCAGGTGCTCGAGGATCTCGTAGAGGTACCAGCCGACGCCGGTCAGGGTCTCGTAGAGCGAATCGATGTCCACCGCGACGGTGAGGCGCGACTCGGCGCGCCGGCGCCGGATCTGGCGCGCCAGCCCACCGAGGAAGGCGGCGGTCGCCGCCAGCCGGCGCGGCGAGAAGCAGCGCAGGACGGCCCGCGCGGCGCGGGCGATAGAGTCGCTGATCGCCATGGCCTCGGCGAAGAGTGTATCTTTACCGCCACCCGACCATCCGACCCCACTGTCTGATGCGCACTCGAACTCTCCCCGCCATCTGCGTCTCCCTGCTGTTGCTGGGGCTGGCCGCGACCATCTACAAGCTGCACTTCCCGCCCGGTCCGATCGCCGACGAGCCCGCGTACGTGATGATGACCCAGAGCATCTGGCACGATCACGACCTCGCCTACGACCGCCGCGACCTCGATCGCGCCTATCGCATCTGGGACCAGGGTCCGAACGGGCTGATCCTGGTCACCCGCGACGGCGGCAAGACGATGCGCTACGGCAAGCCCTTCGTCTATCCGCTGGCGGCGGTACCCTTCTATGCCGTCTTCGGCGTGCAGGGCATGGTGATCTTCAACATGGCGCTGTTCCTGGCCATGCTGTGGGCGGCCTGGTGGTTCTGGCGCCGGGAGACCGGCCACGTCGGTCTCTTCCTCGGCGGCTTCTTCTTCGCCTCGGCCGCGTTCTGCTACGTCTTCTGGCTGCAGCCGGAAGTGTTCGACATGGCCTGCACCTTCTTCCCGCTGCTGATCTGGCAGGTGGCGCGGCGGCGGCAGGTCTGGAGCTGGCGCGAGCCGGCGCTGCTGGGCGTCGCCGGGCTGGTGCTGGCGGCCGGGTTCGTCTCCAAGGCGCCGCTCGGGCTGCTGGCGGCGCCGATCGGCATCGACCTGCTCTGGCAGCGCCGCTTCCGCGGCCTGCTCGCGTTCGCGGCGCCGGGGCTGGCCGGCCTGGCGCTGATGTTCGCGGCGCAGTGGCACCTGACGGGCAGCTACAGCCCCTACCTGCGCGTGCAGCGGCGCTCCTTCGACAGCGAGTATCCGCTCGAGAGCCAGCGCGACTTCTGGGCGGAGTACCGCGGCACCAGCTTCGGCTCCTGGTCGGCGCTCGGCGTCGAGACCACGCCGCGCATGCTGCTCTACGATCTCGGCTACTACGTCTTCGGCAGGCACACCGGCCTGCTGCCGTACTTCCCTTTCGCGCTGTTCACCCTGGCGCTGTACCTGGCCGGCCCGCGGGACCGTTCGCAGCACCTGCTGCTGGCGGCGATCGCCGCCTACTGCCTGGCGCTGCTGGTGATGCGGCCCAACAACTACCATGGCGGCATGGGCGCCGTCGGCAATCGCTACTTCGCGGGGATCTACCCGGCGCTGCTCTTCCTGCCCGGGCGGATCGCGGCGCGGCGGAGCCTGGCCCTGCCCTTCGCCGCCGCCGGCCTGTGGACCGCGGCGGTGGTTGCCGTGCCGCTCATGCAGCTGGCGCCGGAGCCGACCCTGCAGGCGCACGTGCGCGCCGCGACGTTCCAGGCGCTGCCGCTCGAGCTGACGCTGATCGCCAAGATCCCGGGCTACTTCTTGCGCGCCTGGCCGGGCGGGGTGTGGGTGGTGCCGAAGCAGAACTTCTATGCCGACGAGCGCCATCCTCGCGGCGTCTGGGTGCGCGGCGCGTCGCGCTCTGAAGTGGTCCTGGTGTCGCCGGTCCCGGTCGATCGCCTGCGCTTCAAGGTCTACTCGCTCTCCGACGTCAACGAGCTGACGCTCGACAGCGGCGTCCAGCGGACGGTGGTGCGCTTCGACAGCGACGCCAAGCGCCAGGGCGCGCCGGTCGACCTGCCGCTACGCCTCGCGGCACGCAATCTCGGCTTCTTCACCGATGCGCCGGAGGAGTACTTCTACCGCTTCGTCCTCACCTCGACCGACGGGGTGGTGCCGGCGCACCGCGACCCCAAGAGCCAGGACACGCGCAACCTCGGCGTGTTCCTCGGCTTCGAGGGGCCGCCATGAGGCGGCGATGAGCGGGCCGGGAACGACGGACGACGCGATCGACCCGCGGGTCGCGGAGGTGTTGCAGCAGCTGCGCTCGGGAGTGCGGCAGCGGCAGGCGGAGGCGGCGACGGTGGGCGGCGTGCCGGGCAGCCTCGAGGCGCCGGGCGGCCCGGCGGGATTCGCCCAGGGGCTGCTGGCGGTGAAGGCGGCCGAGTACGTGCAGGAGCCGCTCCCCTTCTCGCACCGGCCGCGTCTCGGCAAGCTGGTCGTCGGTTCGCGCAAGGCGTTCTTCCACCTGCTCTTGAAGTGGTTCATCCGGCCGGTCCTGGCGCAGCAGAACGCCTTCAACCAGGCGGCCGGGCGGATGCTGCAGGACCTCGCCGAGGCCCAGGAGCGCACGGCGCGCGAGGTGCGCGTGCTGGCCGCCCTGGTGGCCGAGCTGGAGACGCGCGCCGAGGCGACGACTGCGAGCGCTGCGAGCGCGGCGAGTGCCGCGAGCGCCCCGAGTGCCGCGAGCGTCGCGACCCCGCCCGCGCCGGGTACGCCGAGCGCACCCGCGGCGCCCGGCAGCGGCGAGCCGCGGCGATGAGCGGCGAGCGCATCTGCATCTGCGATGCCCAGGTGCCGTTCGCCCGCGGCGGCGCCGAGATGCTGTGCGAATCGCTGCGCGACGAGCTGGTGCGGCGCGGCTTCGAGGCGGACCTGGTGAGCCTGCCGTTCGGCTGGCCCACCCGCGTGGACGTGCTCAAGAGCTGCCTGGCGTGGCGGCTGATCGATCTGACCGAGGCGGCGGGCAAGCGGATCGACCGGGTGATCGCCACCCGCTTCCCGTCCTACCTGGTCAAGCATCCGAACAAGGTGGTGTGGCTGGTGCACCAGCTGCGCCAGATCTACGACCTGCTCGGCACCCGCCACAGCGACTTCGCCGACGTGCCGCGCGACCGCGCGGTGATCGAGATGGTGCGCGACATGGACCGCCGCACGCTGCGCGAGGCGCGGGCGGTGTTCACGATCTCGCGCAACGTCGCCGCCCGCCTGCGGCGCCACAACGAGGTCGAGGCGGAGGTGCTCTACCCGCCGCCGCGGCTCGACTCCCGCTATCGCCCCGGGGAGTTCGGCGACTACGTCTTCGCCATCGGGCGGCTGGACCGCATGAAGCGCTTCGATCTGCTGATCCGCGCCCTGCAGCACACCGCGACCGCGGTGCGCTGCCGCATCGCCGGCACCGGTCCCGAGCGCGAGGCGCTCGCCGAGCTGGCGGCGCGGCTGGGAGTGGCGGCGCGGGTGGAGCTGCTCGGGTGGGTGGAGGACCGCGAGGTGGTGGAGCTGTTCGCCGGCGCCTGCGGCGTCTTCTTCGCGCCCTACGACGAGGACTACGGTTACGTCACCGTGGAGGCGTTCAAGGCCGGCAAGCCGGTGGTCACCACCGCCGACGCCGGCGGCGTGCTCGAGTTCGTGGAGGACGGCGTCAACGGCTTCGTCTGCCCTCCCGACTCGCCGTCCGACGTCGGGGCCCGGCTCGACCGGCTGTTCCGCGAGCGCCAGGAGGCGCGGGCGATGGGGGCCGCCGGACAGGCGCGGGTGCGGACGATCGGCTGGGACCAGGTGATCGCCAGGCTCACGGGCTGAGCAGGGAGGAACGCCACGGTGCGCATCGCCTGCTGGAGCCCGCTGCCGCCGCTGCGCTCGGGAATTGCCGACTACACGGCCGAGCTGGTGCCGGCGCTGGCGCGAGAGGTCGAGGTCGAGCTGATCGTTCCCGAGGGCTGGCGCCCTCCGGCGCCGGAGCTGGCGGGGTTCGGAGGGCGCTCGGGGCTCTCGGGCATGGCGGCGCATCCCGAGCGTGCCTTCCCGGGGCTGCTGGCCGCGGGGCGCTTCGACGCGGTGCTCTACCAGCTCGGCAACAACCGCGACTACCATGCGTCGATCTACCGCGCGCTGCTCGAGCATCCCGGGGTCGTGGCGCTGCATGAGTACGTGCTCCATCACCTGGTGCGGGACCTGACTCTCCACGCCGGCGACCCGGCGGCCTATGTCCGCGAGATGCGCTACGCCTACGGCCTGACCGGCGAGGCCGTCGCCCGCCGCTGCCTGGCGACCGGCGTGCCGCTCGACCCCTGGAGCTACCCGCTGTTCGAGCGGGTGGTGGACCGCAGCCTGGCGGTGCTGGTGCACAACGACTTCACCCGCCGGCGGGTGCAGGCCAGCCGGCCGCTGGCGCGGCTGGCGGTGGTGCCGCATCACCTCAGCCTGGGCGACCGGCCGCTGCCCGAGCCGGCGGCGGCGCGCGCCGCGCTGGGGCTCGCGCCGGATGCGTTCGTCGTCGCGTCCTTCGGCTTCTTGACCGCCGCCAAGCGCCCGCGGCAGCTGCTGCGCGCCTTCGCCCGGCTGCGGCGGCGGGTGCCGCGGGCCGTGCTGCTGCTGGTCGGGGAGGTGTCGCCGCACTTCGACTTCGCCGCGGTCGCGACGCCGGCGCTGATGGCGGGCGTGACGGTGACCGGGCGCCTCGACCTCGACCGCTTCCTGCTCCACATGGCGGCGGCCGACGTGGCGGTGAACCTGCGCCACCCGACCGCCGGCGAGACCTCGGGGACCTTCATCCGGCTGCTCGGCCTCGGCAAAGCGGTGATCGTCAGCCGGGTGGGGGCTTTCGCCGAGGTGCCCGAGGGCTGCTGCGCGCAGGTCGATCTCGACGAGGGCGAAGAGGACCTGCTGACCGCCTTCCTGGAACGGCTGGAGGCCGACCCCGGGCTGCGCCGGACGATGGGCGAGAACGCCCGGCGCTGGACGGCGGCGCACCACGGCCTGGAAGCCTCGGCGCGGGGCTATGCCGAGCTGCTGCGCCAGGTGGTTACGGAGCGCGCCGCGCCGTTCCGCGCCCTGCCGCCGCTCGCCCCGTACGAGGAGGACGACGTGGCCGCCGACCTGCTGCGGGCGGTCAGCGCCGAGACCTGCGACCTCGGCGTGGCGGAGGACGACGACGCCGTGCTCGGCGCGGTGGCCGAGGCGCTGGCGGAGCTGACCGCGCGGATCGGGGGTGCGCGGCAATGAAGATGAAGCGGATCGCGGTCCTCGCCGGCGCCGTGGTGCTCGCGGCGCTGCTGGCGGCGCACGTCGTCTACTGGTACCTGCCGCGGGAGCGCGCGGTGGTGCCGCGGCTGGGGGCCGGAGGCGGAGCCGCCCTGCCAGCGGCCGGGGCGGCCGGTGGGTCGGCCGGCGGCGCGGCAGGCGAGCCGCTGCAGGTGCTCTCGGCAGGTGCTTACGACGTCTGCGTGTGGGTGCCCTACCCGCACCAGAACCTCGGCGCGCTGGCGGCGGCGATCGGCGACTTGCAGGACGTGGTCGGCGCCGCGGCCCGGCTGAGCTCGGGGGAAGGCGGCGAGGCCTCGGCGGCCCGCCCCAGGGAGGCGGAAGAGGCGCCGACCTTCGGCCCCTTCGAGGTGCCGCCGGCCAGCGAGCTGGTGGCCTGCTCCGACCTCGCGGGCGGGCGCCTGAGGGTGGTGGCGCGGATCTACCCGGCGCTGGCGGTGGTGGCGAAGCTCGCCGGCCGCGTCGCCGGCAACCCCTGGCTCGCCGGGGGCGTCGCCGGCGGCTCGACGCGCATCTCCTGGCAGGGCCGCCTGTGGACCGTCATCGCCGGCCAGGAGGAGCCGCGCACGACGAAGGTGCCGCCTGGAACCGCCGCCCCGCCCGCCGTCCCGGAAGCCGTCGCCGCAGCGGCTCCCGAGCTGCCGGAGAGCCTGGCCGTGGTCCACTGGACCGGTGCGCGGCCGGAGATCCCGGCCGGCTACTACGCGCTGACCCGCAACGGCTCGGACCTGGCCCTGTCGCTGGTCGCGGCCGGCGGCGGCGGCGGCGCGGGTCCGGCCTCGGCACCTCCCGGCGTGCCCGGTGTGGCCGGCGTGCCCGGCGTGTCCGGTCCGCTGCCGTCCCTGCTCGTCGCCGTGGGTCCCGATTGGCGCGGCGTCGAGCCCTTCGCAGCCGGACCGGGCAGTGCCGCGGCGTCCCGCGGCGGCCCGGTCGTCTCGGGCGCCGGCGGCCTCGGCGGCGCCGCCGAGGCGGCACGGCCGCCGGCGGCCCTGGCGCTCTTCGAGACGAGCGGCTCGCACCTGAGCACCCTCGGCGACCTGCCTGGCCTGGCAGTCTTCAACGCCGCGCCCCCCGGCGCTGCCCCCGGTCCGGTGCGGTGGCGGCTGCCGACCGAAGGCTTCTTCCGCCTGCTGGCCGGCCGCCTGCCGGCCGCCGACCTCGCCGGCTGGCGCATCCTCGCCCTCGATTCAGGCAGCTTGCGCCAGGCCGAAGCGCTCGCGCCGCGGCTCGCGGCGCTGGTGCCCCCCGTCCCGGCCGGCGCTACCGTTCCGGCCGGCGCCAGCGTCCGGGTCGGCCCGAGCAGCCCGGTCGGCGCCAGCGTCCCGGTCATCCCAGCCGCCGCCGTCCCCACTGTCGCGGCTCCCTCGGGTGCGACCGGCCGCGCGGCGCTCTCGCTGGGGATCTGGCTGGAGCCCCGTTCCACCCTCGGCATCGTCACCCGCATCCGCCGGTTCGTCGAGAAGTTCCCGCTCGCATCCCGCCGCCAGGTCGATCTCTGGCGGGACTGGGAGACCGTCCTCGACCCGCTGGCCAACTGCGACCACGCCGCCCTCGCCGCCACCGCCTCGCCGCCGTCGATGCGCCTGCTACTGCGGGGCTGCAAGATCTCCTCTCCTCCCCGCTGAGCGGCGCGATGCTAGCCCCTGCTTGACAGCGCCGGCTAATCGGCGCCTAATACAATAAGTAAATCTACAGCGATCACCGCGCAGCTCTCGTAGCGGCCGTACCGCCGGGCATGACCATGCTGCGGCTCGGCACGGTCCAGCGGCTGGCAGGCCGGGGGTGAGCGGCGCGCCCTACCGCGGAGGAAAGACGATGCATCACAGAGATCGAGTTGGCGCAGGGCTCGCCATCGTGTTGCTTGGCACCGCGTTCTGCTTGCGAGGCGCCGCGCAACCTGCAGTGAAAGGAGGGCCAATCTGTCCGTGCACGAACCAGTCGCCCCGCCAGCTGGGTGCCGCGCAGCACTCGAGTGTGTCGATTGTCTGGCAGGGTCCGAACGACACCGTCTTCTACAGGGCGCGGGGTTCGACGACCACCTGGACGCTGGCCCGCTGCAGCCAGCACTATCACCCTCAGCTCGAGAATCTACAGCGGCAATGCACGATGCCTTCGGGGTCCGTGGAGATCCACACCGCCTACTCCGTCAGACCGAGTTGCGTGAGAGAGGATACGAGCTGCTGCACGCAGGAGCCGGTCGTGGTGCTGGCCTATCAGGCGAGAGTGGGCGGAGGGGAGACGGGGCCGGTCCCCGTGCGCTGGGGTCCGCCGTGGGCCCAGTGGTCAGGATCGACCACGGGACCTGACAAGCCCGGCGAACCCTGTTACGGTCAACGGCCCTACGGCGCTTGCAAGCCTCACGCGCAGTGGAGCTTCGTCACCCGCTGCGACTTCCAGGTGAGCCAACGTCAGCTGGAAGCGACTTTCAGGAACCCGGAGGCGGCGAGGCCCATCCAGCCGCCCGAGCGGCTTAGCGGCGACCTCACCCTGGTGCCCTGAGGCCGGCCCTGCGAGGGCAGCTATCACGAATCGCTGGCCGAGATCGGTGCCCTGATCTGCGCGTGCGTGCTATTCTAGATTGACCTTCTAAGAGGACACGCGCCCCCCGCAGCGCGCCTTCCCCGGTTGCGGACAGGAGGTGGGTCATGCCCACGCCGGCCGTGCTGTTGTACGACGTCCTGGTCGAGGAGTACGAGCACCAGGGGATCCAGCCGTCGTTCCCACGCGAGGATCACGACAAGAGGTTCGAACAGGAGCGGCCGGCGCTCGAACAGAGGCTCGGGCTGGGGTCCCTGCGTGACTCGGACCCCCAGGAGTATCAGCACCGCCTCGACGGCGAGCGGGTCAAGGGCTTCTATGCCTGGCTGCACGGCCAGGGCATCCAGCGCTCCGCCCTGTGCTTCTCGGGAGGTGGCATCCGCAGCGCCACCTTCGGCCTCGGCATCGTCCAGGGGCTCGCCCGCCACCGCCTGCTCAGGCGCTGGGACTACCTGTCGACGGTCTCGGGCGGCGGCTACCTGGGAAGCTGGCTCTCGGCGTGGATCTGCCGCGTGCGCCAGGGTCTCGAGGGCAAGGACCCGCAGCCGGCGCCGAGCCAGCAGCAGTCGGAGGCCGCGGTCGAGGAGGTCGAGACCGAGCTCAGCAGCGTTCCCGAGTCGCCGCTCGAGCCGGGGCCCGAGCAGCTCCAGTACCTGCGCAGCTACAGCCGCTACATGAGCCCCCGCTTCGGCCTCCTGTCGGCCGATACCTGGACGCTGGTGGCGATCTTCTTCCGCAACCTGGTGCTCAACTGGCTCGTCCTGCTGCCGCTGCTCGCCGCCGTGCTGATCATCCCGCGAGTGAGCCTCATCCTCGTGCGGCTGGGCTCGCGGCCCTGGTTCCAGGCCAGGGAGGACAGCGTGCTGACCGTGGTCTTCTGGGCCGCCGTCGTTCTCGGCTCGTGGGCCATCGGCTACATCATCGCCAGCCGCCCGAGCCTCGGCGCCGCGAGCGTCCTCGGCAAGCGCTGGCGCAGCCAGCAGCGGTTCCTCGTCCTGTGCCTGCTGCCGCTCGCGCTGATGGCGATCCTCATCACCTTGTACTGGGCCTGGTTGCGCAGCCGCGGCACGTTGCTTGCCGGCCTGAACTTCATCATCCTGGGGCAGGAGGTCTCGCCGCTGGTCGCCTTCGTCCTGTTCGGCGTCCTGCTGCACGTCGGGGGCCTCGTCATCTCTCGCATCTGGGTGAGGAAGTACACCCACGGGGAGCTGATCGTCACCGTGGCCACCGGGGCGCTGGGCGGCGCCCTGTGCTGGATCGCCGCGGAGAACCTCTTCCCGGCGATCGGCCCCGGCCTCTCGACCGAGCTCTACGTCTGCTTCGCCGCGCCGCTGCTGCTCTTCCTGTTCCTGCTCGCCACGACCCTCTTCGTAGGCCTGGCGAGCTACTACACGACCGATGCCGACCGCGAGTGGCTGGCGCGGGCCGGCGGCTGGATCCTGATCGCGATCGCCGTCCGGATCGGCTTCTCCGCCATCGTGATCTTCGGCCCGGTCGGCGTGCTGGCGGCGAAGGCCTGGGCGGTCACCGCGGTCGGCGGCATCTCCGGCCTGGTGACGCTGCTTCTCGGATGGAGCCCGCGGACCAAGGCGAAGGACCAGCAAGCGCAGCCGCCGGGGCAGGCCAAGAGCTCGAGCATGCCCGACAAGGTCCTGTCCCTCGCGGGTCCGCTCTTCGCGCTGTTCATCCTCGTCGTCCTCGCCATGGGAACCAGCCTGCTCGTCCGCTGGCTGACCCCGCCGCTGGTGCCGGACTACCCGCCGGCGGGCGCAGCGTGGCCCCTGGTCCCTGGAATCGCGGAATCCCAGCGGTCGGTCTGGCAGCCGCTGAGCTACGTCTACTTCGCCCCCTGGAAGCCGGTCCTCGCCGTGCTCGTCCTGCTCGTGGTCGTCGGGCTGGTGATGGGCCGCTTCGTGGACATCAACCGCTTCTCCCTCCACAGCGCCTACCGCGACCGCCTGATCCGCGCCTACCTCGGGGCGTCGCGGGGCAGCCGGCGGCGGCCGAACCCGTTCACCGGCTTCGACGACGACGACAACCTCGAGCTGGTCCAGCTGCGCGGCAACCGTCCGTTCCATGTCGTGGGCATGACGCTCAACCTGGTCGCCGGCAAGAACCTGGCCTGGCAGGACCGCAAGGCCGAGACCTTCACCGCGTCGCCGCTGCACGCGGGCAGCTTCCGCCTCGGCTACCGCGACACGGTGGAGTACGGCAAGCACAGGAAGCAGAAGGACCGGCTGTCCCTGGGCACGGCGCTGGCCATCTCCGGCGCCGCCGCGAGCCCCAACATGGGCTATCAATCCTCGCCGGTGGTCACCTTCCTGCTCGCCCTGTTCAACGTGCGCCTGGGCTGGTGGCTGGGCAACCCCGGGAGCCCCGCCGGCGACCGCACCTACGCCACCCAGGGACCCCGCTTCGCGCCGACTCCCTTGTTCGCCGAGGCCTTCGGGCTCACCGACTCCGAGCACCCGTACGTGTACCTGTCCGACGGCGGGCACTTCGAGAACCTCGGCCTCTACGAGATGGTCCTGCGCCGCTGCCACTTCATCGTCGTCTCGGACGGCGGCCAGGACCCGACTTTCGGCTACCAGGACCTCGGCAACGCCGTCTCCAAGATCCGCGTCGACCTGGGAGTGCCGATCGACTTCGAGAGGATCCTGATCCCCACGCGGCGGCCGGACCCGGAGAGTGGGGCCTACAACCGGGTCCGGCATCAAGCGGCGGCCAGGTCCACGGCGCCCTACTGCGCCTTCGGCCGCATCCGTTACTCCTGCGTCGACAGCGCGGCCGGCGGCAAGAAGGTGGAGGACGGCCTCCTGCTCTACATCAAGCCCTCGCTCAACGGCACGGAGCCCGCCGACGTCTTCCACTACGCCCGGCTCCATCCGCTGTTCCCGCACGAGCCCACCTCCAACCAGCTCTACTCCGAGGCGCAGTTCGAGAGCTACCGCGAGCTGGGCTCCCACGTCATGGCGACGATCCTCGAGGAGGTTCCTATCGGAGCCGACCTCGCGGAGCTGTTCCGCCGGGTCGCGGACGACCTCTCCCACGACGCCTGATCCCCGCGGCGCCGGGGCCGCGGGGCCGCCGCCGACTCGGCCGACCGCCGACCCGGTAGTGTCCTAGTTTGAAATCGCCCCCGCCGCCCGCTTCTTGTACGGCCCCCGCTTCGCCGCGACCGGCGCCGGCAGGAGGGACACCAGGTCCGCGATCGACCAGACCGTCTTGGTCACGCCGGCCGCCATGCACGGCGTCACTCGCAGGGTCTGGTGGATGCGGCAGAAGTTGTAGTGGGCCGTGAACAGGGCGACCGCCGCCGCGTGGTTGCGGAGCTTCTTGGAGAAGGCGTTGGTCAGCCGGGTGAAGCGACGAACGCTCATGCGGACCGTCAGGTTGCTGCGCTCCACGTAGGACGTGGAGACGTGCTTGGGGTCGGGCTGGCCCGTAACCGCCGTCCGCTCGCACCCGATGCAGACGGCCGGGCTGTAGCGCTTCTCGCCCTCGCTGTCGGCGCCGTAGATCTTCACCAGCTGCGCGAAGTCCACGGAGCCCTGGAAGGCTTCTTCCACGGCCGAGAGGTACATCTTGTGCCCGTCCGTGGTCAGCTGGACCCGGTTGACCAGGCGGGAGGCGAGGTCCTGTAGCAGCTCGGTGGCGCTGCCCGCGTCCCGCGAGCCGATCAGGAACGACGGGATCAGCTTCGTCTCGGCATCGATGGCGGTGAAGGTCCAGACATCGCCGACCACAAACTCGCCGAGCCGATCCTGCGGGACGTTCTTGGCCTTGGCGTACACGAACGACCAGACCTCATCCACCTGTAGGCGGCGGCAGGTTAGCTCGCGTAGTGCCTCGTCCTGGTAGCGGGCGCAGGCTTCGCCCATCTCCACGCCGAGCTTCATCACGGTGTCCTTGGAGACGCCCACCATGCGGGCGGTGGCCCGGACGGAGACGCCTTCAACCAAGGCGGAGATGATCGAGACTCGCTTCTCGGTGCTGAGCACGTTTGCCATACTAGACATTATACGTAGGCGCCTACGGAAAGTCAACAACTGGTATAGAATCCCTGAAAACTCTCTCCCAGGCCGTGGAATGGCACTTGACCCGAGATTGCACTATAGGCTAACATGAAGCTCTTCGACGTGGCCGGGCCTGAGCACCACTTCTCGGTGTGGGCCGTGTTCAACGAGGAGGGCTCTTGCCAGGTTATGGAGAAGATGCGCAGGGTTAGCCGAGAGCACCAAGAGCTCGCTCAGCAGATGGCCGCCATGCTCTATGAGGAGGTCCCCGATAAGGGGCCTCCGAATGATTCCAGGAGGTTCGGCTCACTCCGCGAGGGGGTCGTCTACGAATTCAAGGCTCAAGAGTATGTCACTAGGACTGAAAGGCTAGGCTTCCGGATCGCGTGTTTTTTCGACGGCGCATTCACTATTGTGTGCACAAACGCGTTTTACAAGACAGGCACAACTCCGCGAGATCAAGTCAATTTGGCTGTGGGAGAGCGCGAGAGATACTTTCGCGACAAGGAGTTGGATAAGCTCGATCTCATAGACTGGCCCGGAGGACAGGATCATGATTAGCCGAGTGGCCGATGAGGCAAAGCCCTTCCGTGAATTGCTAGATCAGTTGCGCTTGCAGCCCGGCTATTGGAAACATTTTACCATTCTTCAGTTTACGACTGCCGTGGCTCGCTTAATGAACGCATCACCGCGAGTCTCTGGCCGAAAACTTGCCCAACTTCTAGGGAAGACACCGCCCACCGTAAGTAAGGCTCTAAGCGGTGGTGAAAACCTTACTATCGGGACCATGACTGAGATGGCAGGGGCTCTTGGTGCCGCGGTCCATATCCACGTCGCCAAGAAAGGCGTAGCCGTGCAATGGATAGAGGCGTCAGAAGAGGGGAAGAAGGTTGTCCATCTCGAGGTCACCACGGGAGCGCATGGCCTTTCAGGCGCCAGTGTCTTTGTGCCACCAGGCCTTCTTCGGACAGGGTCTGCCGCAGTCGGCCAGCTTCTTGTCAACTAGGCGGCGCCATGCGTCATACTTGGAGCGTCCTCTGCGGCAGAGTTATCATCGAGGCTGGAACTAACAAGCTTAATCTGATCGATCTTCCGGAAGCATTATTTGTCAATCATGAAAAGCTCGCTGCCGCATTGGAGCAGAGCGGCGACGAGAAGGTGCTGCTACCTACTGGTATCTCTATTATGTCGCTATTCTGGCTAGAGTCCGACAATGAACCGGCAATCGAAATGAGACTCACAACGCGCGGACCCGGGGAAGGTGATAGGAGGCCGAGTAATTTAATTATAATCCCATCAATAAAAGATCAGAAAAATACTTACCTGCGTGTAATGAGTGTGATTGCGGCAATGACTTATTACGGCTATGGTATCTACGAGATTGGGGTGCAGGTTGGGGTGCCCGGAAAGAAGAAGTGGCGTACAGTCGCGGACATCCCTCTGATCGTGCGACCCGCAACTAGCGAGGAGCTTGCCTCGCTTTTCCCCACCTCGCCGCCGCCGCCTTCCGGGCCGACTCCCGCCGCTCCTCCGGGCTCATCTTCGCCGCCCGGGCATTCCCACCCTTCGCGCCGCCGAGCTTCCCGAGCGCCACGGCCGCGGGGTTCTTCATAGCGTCGGGATCGGGTTGCGGTGGCCGCTCGCCAATCGCCTCCTGGAACACCTGGTGGGCCAGCTGGAACGGATCGCGTGGCCTGCGTGGACGCTTAGGCATGTTCATAGCCTACCATCCCTCCGGGCGGCGTCGGCCGCCACTTCTCCCAGGCGCTCGCAAGCCCCATCTGCCATCTCTTCGAGCCATGCCGAGACGGACCTGCACTTGAGCCAGCGGGCGACCAGCGCCCACCGCCGGGCCTGCTCGCGCGTGGCCCGGACGGTGAACGTAGCGACCTTCAACTCAGGCAAGGAACCACCCCAGGGGCTTGCCGTAGACGGCGGCGAACCGGGCCAGCTCGACGGGATCGAGCCGCCGCTCGCCGCTCTCCACCTTGGACACGAAAGCCTGCCGCGCGCCGATCTGCCGGCCGACCTCGGCCTGGGTGAGGCAGGCATCCCGGCGCGCCTGCCGCAGGCGCTCTAGCAGGCGCTGGTAGGGCGCCGAATGGGTGGATCTCACGGCAGGCGCCCCCAGGGTCCAACGTGCCGGCCGAAGTCCTCGGCCGAGCAGTCGAGCGCCCGGAGGATCTTGGCCAGGTTCGGGAGAGAGGGGCACATCCGCCCATGCTCGTAGCGGCTGAGCATCGACCTGGTGATGTCGGCGCGCGAGGCTACCTGCTTCCCGAGCAGGCGCCGCTCAAACCGGAGGCGCCGGAGGGCCTGGCCTACCTGGCGGGCTACCCGCTCGTCGGCCTTCATGGCGTCTCCCCTGGCGTTGCCGCGACGGCTTCAGGGTCCAGGCCATAGATGCGCGCCAGCTCGCGGATGGATGGCAGCGCGGAATCCCCAAAGTACTGCCTGCCGGCGAAGGCGTCCCGCACCAGCTCCTCCAGCAGCTCGCCGAGGGAGAGGTCGCGCAACTCGGCGATGGCCTTGAGCACCTTCACGAGGCGCTTCTCCATGCGCACGCCGGTCTGGACGCGATCGGGTCCCGGTTGCGGTTGCCGGGCGCCCGTCATGACAGCCTCCGCTCGATCTTGTCGACCAAGGCGCCCACCTGGCGGGAGAGCTTGCCGGCGAAACGGGCCAGCTTCTCCTCGTCGGCGTCCAGCGAGCACCAGTCGGCCGAACGGCGGATGACGTTGAACAGATAGCCGCCGGTGTAGCGGAGATCGGCGGCGGCGGCCCGCAACTCGGTGCTGGTCGCGGACTCGTCGGGCGCCTCGCGGGTTGTCTCGGTCGCCATGGTGTAGAGCAGCCGGCCGACCTGGCGGAGCGCTTCTCGGTCCTCGGGGTTGTCGATGTTCTGGAGCATGGTCTCCCGGATCGAGTCGGACTCGACCCAGGACGGCGGGGTAGGATACGGGCAGCTCGGCATGGGGCAGTCTCCCGTGCAGGGTTAGGTCCCGGCGGCGGGTGCATGCCCTCGCCGGGGCCGCTTCGTGGATGACGGGAAGGGTGCGTCCCCTCCCCTTCGGAGGGGACGCTACAGCAGATCGGAGCGGCCAAACGGCCGCCAGGCCCGAGATTTCAAACTAGGACACTACCGCCGACCCAGGCGTTTCGGGAAGTGGTAGCAAGGTCCCCACATAAGTAGCCGCGAGTAGAAGGCTTTGGCGAGGCCAGTCCTCGTGGTCCCCGAGCCTGTGCTATTTTCGCATTCCTCAGAAGGGGCTTGCGTTAGGGGATCTCTGTGCGTAAGATTACACACAGGTGAAGATCGACCCAAGAGGACCCGAGGCGGCACGGCTGCGCCAGCGCAAGTTTGAGCGCTTGGCCGGCTTGCACATGCCGGCGGATGCGCTGCCTGGTTCGTTGTCGCTGACCCACCGGCGCTGCGGCAAGAAGAGCTGCCATTGCGCGACCGGTGAGGGTCACCCGATGTGGACCCTGACGTTCATGGTCGGTGGTAAGAAGCGGGTCGAGAGGATCCCCAACGAGTGGGTCGATGAGGTCCGCCAGCGGGTCGAGCAGGGGCGGGAGTTCCGCGAGGCCGTCGCGGAGGTGTTCGCCGCCAATGCTCAGCTGTGGGTGCTGTGGCGGCGCCAGCAGCGGCGATGAAGAGTGCCACGGCACGGCGGTTGAAGCGCTTCGTCCTGCGGCAGCTGGACCTGGGCGAGTACCTCAAGCACCCCGGCGACGGTCGGCGTTGGCCGCAGATTCCCGCCGGCCTGCTGGTCTGGGCGCAGCTGGTGGGGTTCGTGCTGCGCGAGACCAGCTTCCATGCTTTGGAGGCTTTGGTGCGTTCGCGCGCGCGGCGACAACTGGCGCTGTCGCGGGGCTTTGGCGAAGACACGCTGGCCTACTTCACCGAACGCCTCGATCTGGAGCCGACGCGAGCGGCATTGGCGCGGTTGGTACGCGCAGCCAAGCGCCGCAAAGGCTTCGGGGGATGGATCGGCCTGGCGGTGGACGGCACCAGCGCAGGCAAGAGCGTTCGGGAGTCGTGCCCGCTTTGTCGGCCGCTGTACAACGCCGAGCACAAGCTCATCGGCCACCAACACAGCCTGAGTCTGGTGAGCCTGGTGGGGGGTGGTCTGAGCCTGCCGGTCGATGTCGAACCGTATGGTCCGCTCGACAGCGAGATGGCGGCCAGCCAACGGGCACTCGGACGCGTGGTCAAGCAGCTGGGCCGCCGCTTCGCCGACTACGTGGTGGCGGATGGGTACTACGCCGGAGCACCGTTTTTGCGGCAGCTGACGGCGTGGGGCCTGCCGGCGCTGGTGCGGCTCAAACACAACCTGCCCGAGTTGGCCGCCGCGGCCCAGCAACGGTTCGCCGCGCAGCCAGCGCACGAAGAGATCGAGCGCGGCACCGACCGAATCGAGATCTGGGATGCCAGTGACTTCGATCCCTGGGAGGGGCTGGATTGGACGACCGTGCGGGTGCTGCGCTATCGCCAGCACAAACGTGACGGCCAGGTCATCGAGGCGTACTGGCTGACCAACCTGAAGTGGCAGCGCGTCAGTAGTGCCCGGCTCTACGACATGGCGAAAAGCCGCTGGGAGGTCGAGAACCAGGGGTTCAACGACGCCAAGAACCGCTACGGCATGGCCCACATCGCCCACCACCAGAGCCAGAGCATCGTGGCGCGCTGGCTGCTGTTGCTCCTGGCCCTGACCGTGGAGCGCCTGTACCGGCTGCGCTACCTGCACCGCGGTCGGCGCCCGCCGTGCACGGCCATCGCGTTCGTCCGCCAGTTGCGGTTGAGCCTCGGCTCGGCCCTCAGCCTCGATACAGGCTGAGCCTACCCACCCCATCCCTCCCCCTCGCAACCGAGACGGTCCCCCTCGCCGCCCTCGCCACCCAGCTGGCGGCACTCCCTTTCGTCTCCGAAAAAGCTCCTACCTCCTCAGGCCGGCAGCGTTCCGCCAGAACCTTGGAGCCGGACCGCTCCTGGTTGCCCCGCCCCACCCACCTTCCGGAATGGCTG
>DATNKH010000073.1:0-5473 GCA_035603475.1 Thermoanaerobaculia bacterium | reverse complement strand
ACGAGCTCAACTTCAAGCTCTGCGTGCACAAGAACCGGCGCGACTGGGCATGGTACATCCCGGTGGCCAAGGACACGCTGTCGCTGGGCGTGGTGCTGAGCCAGCAGACGGTCAAGGACGAGGCGCAGACCAAGAGCCTCGAGCAGATCTTCTACGATTACGCCCGCGACATCCCCTTCATCAGCGACATCCTGCAGAACCCGAGCCTGAAGACGGTGGAGAAGTTCCGCGTCGTGCGGGACTATTCCTACCGCTCCAACCGCTACTACGGCGATCACTGGGTCATCGTCGGCGACAGCGCCGGCTTCATCGATCCCATCTTCTCGACCGGGCTGCAGGTCGCGTTCAACAGCGCCTATGCCCTGATCGATCCGCTCGACGAGCTGCTGGGGCAGCAGCAGCCCGATCTCTCGCTCCTGGTGCCCTACGACCGCGCGGTGGACCGCTACTACCGCATCAACTCGATGCTGGTCTACCTGTACTATCTCTGCAAGCTCGACTACCGCAACTACAACTTCTCCTACATGTGGAGCAACATCCGCTGGGCGGGCTGGTCCGACCGCCTGCGCTGCGCCCGGCTCTACCTGCGCTACCTCGTCGGTTCCCGCGAGCAGAAGGCCGCCTGGTTCAACGAGATCCTGTTCGGCAACCCCGGGGCGGCGAACCCGCTCGGCGACGTGGCCATGGCCCTGTCGCGCAACTACGATAAGGTTTTCCACGAGCGCGCCCAAGAGATCGCGCGCGCGCCGCGGCAGGAGCACCTGGTCGAGGCTTGAGGCACCGCGGCGCCGGGCGCGCGTGACGGTGGAGGATCGCGAGACATGATCCAGGACATCAGGCAGGCCTTCCGCCAGATCGCCGCCCATCCCGGCTACACCCTGGTCACCGTGCTGACCCTGGGCCTCGGCATCGGCGCCAACACCGCCATCTTCAGCCTGGCCCGCGGCGTGCTGCTGCGCCCGCTGCCCTACGCCCACGGCGGCGAGCTGGTGCACCTGGTGCCGCGCTCCTCGGGGACGGTCGCCGACCAGATCTTCTTCCCTGTGCCGGAAGTGCTCGACTACCGCCGCCAGAACCAGACCTTCCAGGCGCTCCCCGAGTACCACTCCATGGCGTTCAACCTGCTCGGCCAGGGCGAGCCGGACCGCGTCCAGACCGGCGTCGTGTCGGCGGACTTCTTCCGCGAGCTCGGCGTCAAGCCGCTCCTCGGCCGCGACTTCCGCCAGGAGGACGACCGCCCCGGCGCCGATCCGGTGCTCCTGCTCACCTACGATTACTGGCGGGACCGCTTCGGCGGCGACCCGGGGATCGTCGGCCAGCGGCTGCGGATGAACGACCGGCCGATCCTGGTCATCGGCGTGCTGCCCCGCCTCCCTGCCTATCCCGGCAAGGACCGGGTCTTCATGCCCACCTCGTCGTGCCCCTACCGCTCGGCGGAATCCACCAAGGCGAGCCGCACCTTCCGCCTGGTGAGCCTCTGGGGCCGGCTGAAACCCGGCGTCACCGTCGCGCAGGCGCAGGCCGACGTCTCGACCATCGCCGCCCGCATCCAGCGCGAGTACCCCATTCACGCCGTCGCCGGCATGACGGTGACGCTGGCGCCGGTGCGCGACGAGCTGGTGGGCCGCTTCAGGCCCACCCTGCTCATCCTGCTGGGGACCGCCGGGCTGGTGCTGCTGCTCGCCTGCGCCAACGCCGCCAACCTCACCTTCGCGCGCCTGCTCTCCCGCGAGAAGGAGGTGGTGGTGCGCGCCGCGCTCGGCGCCAGCCGCGGCCGGGTGGTGCGGCAGCTGCTGACCGAGAGCGTGCTGACCGCTCTCCTGGGAGGCCTGCTCGGCATCGCGCTGGCGCGCGGCGGGCTGGACCTGCTCGTCGCCTTCGCCCACCGCTTCACGCCGCGCGCCGGCGAGATCCGCATCGACGGCCTGGTGATGCTGTTCTGCCTGGCGCTCTCGTTCGCGGCCGGGCTGGCCGCGGGCTGGCTGCCGGCGGTGCAGGCGCTGCGCCACGACCTGGCGGCGTCGCTCAAGGACGGCGGCGGCCGCTCCACCGCCTCCGCCGGCAAGCGCCGCTTCCGCGACCTGATGGTGGCGGCCCAGGTCGCGCTGTCGCTGGTGCTGCTGATCGGCGCCGGGCTGATGGTCCGCAGCCTGGTGCGGCTGCTGCAGGTCGATCCCGGCTTCCGTCCGGAGAGAGTGCTCACCGCCACCCTCGAGCTGCCGTTCTCGAAGTACGCCACCGGGCCGCAGACCATCGATTTCTTCCGGCGCCTGCTGGCGGACCTCGCCGGCCAGCCGGGCGTGGTCTCGGACGCGGTCTCGAGCGACGTGCCGATGGGAGGCGCCGACCAGATGACGCCCGCCTACCGGGTCGATGGGCAGCCGGTGCCGCCCGGACAGCCGGCACCGCGCGCGGACGTCCACGTGGCCAGCGAGGAGTACTTCCGCACCCTCGGCATCCCGCTGCTCTCGGGGCGCGGCTTCTTGCCGAGCGACGACACGCAGGCCCCGAAGGTGGCCGTCGTCAACCACGAGCTGGCCCGGCACTGGTGGCCCGACCGCAGCCCCCTCGGGCAACGCCTCGCGCTCGAGCTGCCCAACCGCTCGGAATGGCGCACGGTGGTGGGGGTGGCGGCCGACGTGCGGCACCAGGGCCTGGTGGCGCCGACCCGTCCCACCCTCTACCTGCCCTTCCAGCAGCTGCCCGGACCGGGCTCGCAGCTCTTCGTGCGCACACGGACCGAGCCGGCGGCGTTCCTCGCCAGCCTGCGCGCCGCGGTCGCCCGCGTCGACCGCGAGCAGCCGGTGGCCGACGTCGAGACCCTCGAGCAGGTCTACGAGACCGCGCTCGCTCCGGCGCGCCTGACCACCGCCCTGCTGTCGCTGTTCGCCGCGCTGGCCCTGGTCATCACCGGCATCGGCATCGGCGCGGCCGTGTCCTTCGCCGTCGGCGAGCGCATCCAGGAGACGGCCATCCGCATGGCCCTGGGCGCCGACTCCGGGAGCGTCCGGGCGTGGCTCTTCCGGCGCGCCATGGGTCCGGTCTGCGCGGGCCTGGCGCTCGGCCTGGTCACGGCGCTGCTGCTCACCCGCCCGCTCGCCAGCCTGCTCTTCGGCGTCGAGCCCGACGACCCGCTCGCCCTGAGCGGCGCGCTGGCCCTGCTGCTCGCGATCGGCGTGGCAACCTGCCTGCTCCCCGCGCGGCGCGCCACGCGAGTGGACCCCGCCGCCACCCTGCGCTCGTGACGGCCGCGGGTAGCGGCGAGGATGAAGCTTCGGGTAGCGGCGAGGGTGCGAGCCGCGGGTAGCGGCGAGAGTGCAGGCTGCGACGAAGGTGCAA
Organism: Thermoanaerobaculia bacterium; assembly: GCA_035603475.1. GTDB lineage: Bacteria > Acidobacteriota > Thermoanaerobaculia > Multivoradales > UBA5704 > JASLEW01. The sequence goes on along the minus strand of DATNKH010000073.1, from coordinate 2,134 downwards.
GGGGACCGAAGGTGCGGGTGGCGGCGAGGGTGCAGGCCATGACGAAGCTGCTGCGGGGAGAAACGGAGCCTGGCGCCCCTCATGGCGGCGGCTTCAGCCGCGACGAGTTACTGGCGGCTCCGCCGGCGGCGCGGTCCGCACTGATCCTCGCCCACCTGCGCCGGCAGTCGGCTCGGATCCTCGAGCTGCCGCCCGCGCGTTTGCGGGTGGACCGGTCGCTGACGGCCCACGGCCTCGACTCTCTGGCGGCGGCGGAGCTCGCGGGGGCGATCGAGACCGCCCTGGGCGTGCAGGTCGACCTCGCCAGCCTGCTGGAAGGTCCAACCCTGGCGCAGCTGGGGGAGCAGGTCCTCCGGCTGGTCGAGGAGTCAGCCGCGGCGCCGCCCGGTACGCCTGGGGCCAGGCCTCCGGAGCCCGCGGCGCCACGGACCGCAGGCGCTCCGCCGAACCGGTACCCACTGTCGCACGGTCAACGCGCCCTCTGGCTGCTCGACCGGCTGGTGCCCGGCGGCAACCCGGCCTACGTCCTCGCCGGCGCAGCGCGCATCCGCGACGTTATTGGCAGCGGCAGCCGGGCGTCCAGGGCGGACATGCGGCAATCGGCCGCCGGCGCCGCCGGCCGCGCCGGCTCTTCCGGCAGGCCGCTCGACGTGCCGCGGCTAAGGCGGGCGCTGGCGGCGCTGATCGAGCGCCATCCGGCGCTGCGCACCACGTTCGAGCAGGACGGCGAAGACGCCGTGCAGGTGGTGCATGAAGAATCGGTGTTCACCTTCATCGAGGAAGATGCCCGCGATCTAAGCGAGGAGCGGCTCACGGAGCGGCTGGCCGAGGAGGCGCACCGGCCTTTCGACCTCGTCCGCGGACCGCTGCTGCGGGTGGCGTTGTTCCGCCGGCGCCCGGACGAGCAGCTGGTCGTGCTTGCCGTGCATCACCTGGTCGCGGACTTCTGGTCGATGGGCGTGATCCTGCGTGAGCTTGGAACGCTCTACCGCGGGCGAACCCTGCCGGCACCCTCCGCCTCGGCTGGCTCCTTCGGCGCCGCCGGCGCCTCCGGCGGCGCCGCCACCTCCGAGGGGGAGCGCCTGGAGGCCTTCTGGCGCTCTGCCCTGCCCCCCGGGGCTCCCCCGATCGAGCTGCCCACCGACCGGCCGCGGCCGCCGCTGCAGACCTTCCGCGGCGGCGCCCGGTCGCTGCGGCTGGACCGCGGGCTGACCACCAGCCTCTACACGCTGGGGCGGCGGGCCGGGGCCACCCCGTTCATGACCTTGCTGGCCGCCTTCCTGGCGCTGCTCCACCGCGCCGGCGGCCAGGAGGAGCTGCGGGTGGGGACGCCGGCGTCCGGCCGGAGCTCGCCCGAGCTGGCCGGCGTCGTGGGCTACTTCGTCAACCCGGTCGTGGTGCGCGCCGACCTCGCGGGCGACCCCACCTTCGAGGAGCTGCTGGCGCGCGTGCGGGAGGCGGCGATCGCGGCCTTCGTCCACCAGGACTACCCCTTCCCGCTGCTCGCCGAGCGGCTCGGCGGGGAGCGCGACCCCAGCCGCTCGCCGATCTTCCAGGTGATGTTCGTGCTCTACCGGGAGCGCCGGCGGCGTGAGCGCGGCCTCGGCACGCTGGCGCTGGGCGAGGCCGGGGCGAGCCTCGACCTGGGCGGCCTGGTGCTCGAGTCGGTGCCGTTGCCGAGGCGCAGCGCCCAGCTCGACCTGACCCTGGCGATGGCCGACGTCGACGGCGGGCTCGCCGCCTCGCTGCAGTTCAACGCCGACCTCTTCGACGCCGCCACCGCCCGGCGCTTGCTCCACCAGCTGCGTGCGCTGGCCGCCGCGGTCGCCGCCCCCCGCGGCGCTGCCGGCGGCGGGCCGGGGCGCAGGATCCGAGACCTGCCGTTGCTCGGCGCCGCGGAGCGCCAGCAGCTGCTGCGCGAATGGAACGACACCGCCACGAGCTGGCCGAGACTTGCGGGAGCGACGCTCGGGACGGACGCGCGGGCGCCGGGGCGGCTGTCGGCGACGGCCGTGCTCGTGCACCAGCTGTTCGAGTGGCAGGCCGCGCGGCGGCCGGAGGCGCCGGCGGCCGCCGGCCAGGGCATGACGCTGACCTACGGCGAGCTGGAGGCGCGGGCCAACCGGCTGGCCCG
>DATNKH010000072.1:0-6072 GCA_035603475.1 Thermoanaerobaculia bacterium | reverse complement strand
GGCCGCGGGGCTGCCGGCCGGCGCGGTGTCGCCGGCGGCCGCGGCCGGCCTCTCCTCGGCGACCCTGCCGGTGGCGACCACCTCGGCGATGGCGCGCGTGAGGATGCGCTGGCCGTCCCAGGCGGGGAACTGCAGCTCGAGGCTGCGCACCGCCAGGGCCGCCGGCAGGTTGCCCACGGACGTGGCCGCGGCCTCGCGCGCCCAGCGGGCGAGGTCGCCCGGAGGATCGAGCAGCCCTTCACCCTCCTGGCTGCCGGGACGCTTGCCGTACGCGTGCTGGGCGGCCGCGGCGCTCTCGCCGCCGCCGCCGCGCTTCCCGGTCAGGCCGGCGATGCCGGTCACGCGGTCGATCAGCTGCGCCTGCTTGCATAGTTGCAGGTCGAAGCGCCGGCCCACCACGCCGTGCAACTCCTCCCACTGCTCGAGCCAGTACTCCATCTCGGGGGTATAGAGCGCGCGCTTGCCGTCGTTGGGCGTCCAGGCGCGGAACGGCTCGTCCGGCTCCGGCCGGTAGACCACGACGCTGCCGGCGCGGCCCGACGCGTCGGCGCCGCTCTTGTACGTCCACACCTCGATCGGCTTGAAGGTGGTGCCGCAGTCGAGGATGGCGCGATCGGCCGGCGCGCCGTCGAGGAACGTCAGCTGGGCCCGCACGTCGGCCGGCGAGACGTACTTGTTGGCCACCAGGCTCTGCCGCCGCAGGATGCCTTCGCGCAGCGTGCTCGCCGGCGTGTCGGCGCTCGGGTCGCGCGCCAGGAACTCGTCGATCCAGCGCTGGCGCGCACCGACGTCCATGTGGGTGAGGGCGGTGCGCTGGTCGTCCGAGAGCAGCAGCTGCGGTCCGTCCTGGAAGAAGGCACGCTGCGGTTCCGGCCAGAGCACCGGGTCGTCCGGCGCCGGCGGCGGCGGCGGGACGGCCGCGGCCGCGGTCGATGCCGGCGCCCGCGGCGCGGCAAGGACACACAACGAGGCGAACAGCAGCAGAGCGGACTTCGAGCGTGATCTCACGGCCGCCAGTATTGCATGGCCGGTGCCATGGTCGCGCCGGCTCGCCCAGGCGCGCGAGCTTGGTGAGGAGGCGGCGAGCGATTAGTATCAGTGCGAGACGCCATGCCGCGACACCAACGTAACGCGCCGATCCGCTCCTGGGAAGCCGGGGATTCGGTTCAGGGCTACGCGCTGCTCACCAAGAAGGAGCTGCGCCAGGACCGCAATGGCAAGAGCTATCTCGACATGGAGCTCGCCGACGCCAGCGGCTCGATCGTCGCCAAGGTGTGGGCCGACAGCCCGGCGCTGCACGGCCAGTTCGACCTGCACCGTTTCATCGCTTTCCGCGGCACGGTCAAGAGCTACCGCGAGCAGCTGCAGCTGACGATCGACGAGTGCCGCGAGGTCACCGAGGACGATCGTCGCCTCGGCTTCGACGAGGCGCTGCTGATTCCGTCCACGCGCGAGGACATCGACGATCTGTGGATGAGACTCCGTGCGCTGCTCGACGCCGACGTCGAACGCCCGGTGATGCGCCGGCTGGCCGCCGAGACGCTCGCCGCCTACGGCGCGGAGCTGCGCGAGCATCCGGCCGCCAAGTCGATGCATCACGCTTACCGCGGCGGCCTGCTCGAGCACGTGGTGTCGATGGCGGAGCTGGCGGCCGCCGTCTGCGGCCACTACCGCGAGCTCGACCGCGACCTGATGCTGCTCGGCGTCCTCTTCCACGATCTCGGCAAGCTGCGCGAGCTGGGCGCGATGCCGGCCAACGACTACACGCTCGAGGGGCGCCTGGTCGGCCACGTGGTGCTCGGCCGCGACCTCCTTCGCGAGCGCTGCGCAGCGATCCCCGAGTTCCCCGACGACTTGCGGCTGCTGCTCGAGCACCTGGTGCTGTCCCACCAGGGCAAGAAGGAGTTCAGCTCGCCGGTCGAGCCGATGACGCCGGAGGCGGTGGCCCTGCACTTCATCGACGACCTCGACGCCAAGCTGAACCAGCTGCGCATCGCGCGCGAGAGCTCGCCGGGCATGCTCTACCACCGCGGGCTGGCGCGCTACGTCTACCTGCCGGCGCCGGAGGGGCCGCCCCTGAACGGCGCCGAGCCGCCCGAGCCCGCCGCCGCGCTTCCCGAGCAGCCAGGCCTCTTCGGCGAGCTGCCTGCCGGCGATCCACGCGGCGCCGAGCGCGCCGGGAGCGAGCCGGAGGTCGAGGCGGCGGCGATCGAGGGGGCCGCTACCGGCCGCACCTGACCCGGGCCTGCCGCGGTTCACCAACGCATCTGATAGAGCATCCAGTAGACCATCACGCCGGTGACCGAGACGTACAGCCAGATCGGCAGCGTCCAATGAGCGATGCTCTTGTGGCGTGAGAAGCGCCCGCGGAATGCGCGTACGACGGTAATTCCCGCGAGGATTGGCACGGTGGCAGCGAGTAACGTATGACTGATCAGGATTGTGAAGTAGACGGCCCGTGCCGTCCCCGCGCCCGGAAAGTGTACTGAGCCGACTTGCGAGTGATAGATCAAGTACGAGGTCAGGAACAGGGTCGAGCACACCAGCGCCGCCACCATCACGTTGCGGTGCGCCCTCCACCGGCGGTTACGGATCAGCACGAAGCCGGTCAGCAGCAGCAGGGCCGCCAGCGCGTTGAGCGTGGCGTTGACAGCCGGCAGGTCATGGATGCGCAACATGTCGGGATTCTACGCCGGGCGTCACGGCGCGCCGGGTAGTGGGTCAGTCTCCTCGCGAGGGTCCCTGCCCTCATGCTCCCTTTGGGCGAGGCACTCGGAGTCCGACGTCGGTTCCCCTGGCACCCCTCGCCCAAAGGGAGCATGAGGGAAGGGACCCTCGCGAAACTGACCCACTACCGTGTACCGGCCAGCGCCCGCGCGTCGGCCTCGAGACGCCGCAGGGCTTCCGGATCCAGCGCCTGGTAGGTGCCGCGGATCGCGCCGGCCGCGTCGACCAGGACGAAGCGCGTGCTGTGCAGGATGGCCTCGGTCGCCGCTCCCGGCTCGAGCGCCAGCTTGAACCCCAGCGACAGCCGGCGGAGCTGCTCTTCCGCCTTCTGGCGGCCGGTCAGGAACAGCCAGCGGCGGCTGGCGGAGAGAGAGCGCGCGTAGCGCTCGAGGACCGCCGGCGTGTCGTGGGCCGGATCGACGCTGAAGGACACCAGGCGGATGCCGAGCTCGGGCGGCAGCACGCGGTCGAGCCGCGCCAGGCGCGCGCTCAGCAGCGGACACGACGAGACGCAGCGGGTGAAGACGAAGTCCGCGATCCACGGCGCACCCGCCAGGTCGGCCGGGCGCACCACGCGGCCGTCGCGATTGGTGAGGGTGAAGGCGGGCACCCTGCCCAGCACCGGCAGCGCCGCGGCCCGCTCGAAGCTCTCCCGCCTCGCCACCCGCTGCCGGCGCTGGCAGACCGCTGCGGCCGCCACGCCGACCACGACCGCCAGCAGCAGGCCCCAGAGTAGAAGACGGATCCAGCTCTTCAATGGAAAAGTGGAACTGCCAGGCGGTCGAGCAGCAAGACCGCCAGCACCGCGGGCAGGTAGAGCAGCGAGGCGAGCATCAGGCGGCGCGCTCCCGGCGTCGAACGCCGGCGGGCGAAGGCGAGGGCGCAGCCGAGGTAGGCCAGCCCGAGCGCCAGGGCGCCGCCGAAGTAGAGGCCGCCGGCCAGGCCGAGCAGCGACGGCAGCAGGCTCACCGGCACCAGGGCGGCGCCGTAGAGCACGCTCTGCCTGCCGGTCCAGGTGCCGCCGGGATCGAGCACCGGCAGCATCGGGAAGCCGCCGCGCGCGTAGTCCTCGCGGCACAGCCAGGCGATGGCCAGGAAGTGCGGCATCTGCCAGAAGAAGAGGATCCCGAAGAGCGCCCAGGCCGCGAGGTCGATCTCGCCGCGCACCGCGCACCAGCCCATCATCGGCGGCAGGGCGCCCGGGATGGCGCCCACCACCGTCGCGAGCGAGCTGACCTTCTTGAGCGGCGTGTAGACGAAGACGTAGCCCGCCAGGGCGGCCGCGCCGAGCGCCGCGGTGAGCGCGTTCACGGCCAGCGCCAGCTCGATCAGGCCGGCGATCCCCAGCGTCACCCCGAACAGCAGGGCGAGATCCGGATCGAGGCGGCCGGCCGGCAGCGGCCGCCCGGCGGTCCGCCGCATCAGGGCGTCCGACGCCCGCTCCCAGAACTGGTTGAGCACCGAGGCGCCGGCCGCCACCAGGCAGGTGCCGAGAAGGGCGGCTGCCAGCTGCAGGGAGAGGACCGCGCCGCCCGCCAGCAGGAAGCCGAGAGCGGTGGTGAGCGCCACCATCAGAGTGATGCTCGGCTTGGTCATCGCGGCCAGGTCGGCGAGCGCCAGCGGACCGAAGCCGGCGCGCGGCTCGACGCCGGCCGCGACCCCGGCGGCGCTTGTCGGCATGGGCAGCGGCGCCTCGTGCGGTCCGGACGTCAACTGGGCCGCGGCCGGCATGGCCTGCCCGGCCGGCCCGGCTGGCCCGGCTGGTGGCGACCCGGTTGCGAGAGCGGGTGAGCGTAGGACTCTGGCCATCGTCGTGGAATCGCGCGCGAGACCGGCTGCAAGCCGCGAGCACAGCCGCGCGGCGGCGCCGCCCCCGGGACGTTCGCGCGAGTCTAACATCCCTTCGTCTCCCCTCTGGACACCGGCCTCGGATTTGAGGGAGACTTGGCCGCCCTGAAGAGACGACTGCGAGGCGCGCCAGGAGTGGAAGAGGTGCCGGGTAGTGTCCAGATTGCTGGATTGCCCTTGCCTCCCTCCCGCCGTTTGGGCGAGGGTCCAAGTTTAGAGGGCGACCGCGTAGGACTGCGGACCCTCGCCCAAACGGAGGGAGGGAGGCAAGGGCAATCTAGCCAGGACACTACCTGAGGTCGGGATACCTTGCGCCACCGGAACGACGCTGGTAGCATCTCGCGCTTGTGACGACTTTCACAAACTCCTAGCTGCCAGCGGACCAGCTCCCGAGCCCGAGCCCCCCTATGCAGACCTTTCATCGCAGCGCCAACTCGCTCGCCAAGATAAGCATCGCCGTGGTGGTGATCGCGCTGGGCGCCCTGGGCTGGCTCGGCCTCGAGACCTTCCGCTCTCCCTACGTCACGCACCAGGGCGAGATCCACGAGCAGCCGGTGGTGTTCAGCCACGAGCATCACGTCGCCGGCCTCGGCCTCGACTGCCGGTACTGCCACACCTCGGTCGAGAAGTCGAACTTCGCCGGCCTGCCGCCGTCCTCGACCTGCATCAACTGCCACCGGCAGATCTGGACCAATGCCGACCTGCTGGCGCCGGTGCGCGAGAGTTACGCCACCAACACGCCGCTGCGCTGGAACCGCGTCCACGACCTGCCCGACTTCGTGTACTTCAATCACAGCATCCACATCGCCAAGGGAATGGGCTGCGTGACCTGTCACGGCGAGGTGGACACGATGCCCTTGATGTACGAGCACGAGCCGCTGACCATGGAGTGGTGCATCGATTGCCACCGCAACCCGGCGAAGAACGTGCGGCCGCGCGCCGAGGTCTACAACCTGCACTGGCAGCCGCCGGCGGACCCGGTGCGCGCCGCGGCGATGCGTGCGGCGCTGGTCAAGGAGTACAAGCTCCAGTCCCTCACGAGCTGCTCGACCTGCCACCGCTGACGCGGCGGGCAGCCGGGGACCAGCCGGGGACGAGTTTTCCAGGCCGCGGCGCCGAGCGGGCGGCCGCCAGAAAGCGAGAATGATGGACAGCGCCAAGGGTGCCAAAGCGAAGTGCGCCGCCGAGCCGTCCCGCCCGGCCGCGGCCGGGCGTCTCGACCTCGAGACGGTGCGCCGCGAGCTGCGGGAGAAGCGCGGACCGGAGTTCTGGCGGAGCCTCGACGAGCTGGCGGGCACGCCGGAGTTCCAGGAACTCCTGCACCGCGAGTTCCCGCGCCAGGCCTCGGAGTGGGTCGAGCCAGCGGGCGCGAGCGCCGGCGCCGACGCCGACGCCGACGCCAGGGGGGAGGCGGCCGCGGCCGGCACCTCGCGTCGGGCCTTCCTGCAGCTCTCGAGCGCCTCGCTGGCGCTCGCCGGGCTCACCGCCTGCACCCGG
>DATNKH010000071.1:0-4793 GCA_035603475.1 Thermoanaerobaculia bacterium | reverse complement strand
ATCCCATCGGCGGCCAGCTCGAGGGCGAGCGTGCGGGTGAGCATCAGCACCGCCGCCTTGGTCACGCCGTAGACGCCGAGGCCGGTGTGAGGCACCAGGCCGGCGACCGAGGCGAGGTTGAGGATCGAGCCGCCGCCGCGGGCGCGGAGCAAGGGGACGCAGGCGCGGGTGACCAGCGTGTAGCCCTTGACGTTGACCTCGAAGGTCTTGTCCCATTGCCCCTCGTCGGCCGCGAGCAGCGGTCCGAAGTGGGGGCTGGTGGCGGCGTTGTTGACCAGCACGTCGAGGCCGCCGAAGGCGCCGTGCACCGCGTCGGCCAGCGCCTGGACCTCGGCGGCCCGGCCAGTGTGGCATGGCAGCGCCAGCGCCTCGCCGCCGGCATCGCGAATGCGGCCGGCCGCGGCGTCGAGGTCGCCGCGCTTGCGGCTGGCGAGCACGACCCGGGCGCCGGCGGCGGCGAAAGCCCTGGCGATCGCTTCGCCGATGCCGCGCGAGGCACCGGTGACCAGCGCCACCCTGCCGGCGAGGTCGAACAGGGGGGCGGCCGGCTGAGAGCTCTCGGGCATGCGGCAACGATACCGCATGCCGTGTTGCACCGACGGGCCCCGGAAGGGCCCATGGAGGGCATGGAAGCATGAGGAGAGGAGGAGCGAAGATGAACCTGAGAGGACGCAGTATTGGCATCATCCTGCTGTCGATCTACCTGATCATCATCGGCCTGGAGGCGCTGGTCAGCTCGCTTGCCCTGGGGATCCCGCTTTTGACCGGCCTCCTGGCACTTGCCGCCGGCATCGCATTGCTCCTCGGCAGATGAGCACGGCCGGGCGCGCCCTCCGCGGCGCGCCCGGCTGGTAGACTTCGCCGGCGGCACGGCATCCCGGCACGCGGCACCTGGCATCTCGGTCCCGCGGCCGCCCGCCCTCGGCAGGTGACCGTGGCGGGCGGCAGCCGGCGACGGCCGGGCTCAGGCATGGAGGGCGAGATGGCGGTCGAGATCACCGGCCGGTATACCGGCAAGCTCAAGACGGAGTTGACCCACGGCCCCTCCGGCGTCGTCCTGCGCACCGCCGCCCCGGTCGACAACCAGGGCGACGGCAGCTCCTTCTCCCCCACGGACCTGGTGGCGGCGGCGCTCGCCTCCTGCATGGTCACCACCATGGCGATCCTCGCCGAGCGCAACGGCATCGACCTCGCGGGGCTGACCTTCCGCGTCGAGAAGCACATGGCCGGCGAGCCGCGGCGCATCGCCAGGCTGCCGGTCGAGATCCACCTCCCGGCCAGCCTGCCGCCGGCCGACCGAGAGAAGCTCGAGCGCGCCGCCCACAACTGCCCGGTGCACCGCAGCCTGCAGGCGGACGTTGAGAAGGACGTGCGCTTCGTCTACGACGTGACGCGGTAGGCGCCGCGGCGGAGCGCCGGCCGGCGCGGGCCGGTACAGGCCCTACCGCTTCGGCACTCGCTTCCCGGACCGTCAGCGTCGGGCGACTTAGCTCTCGGCCCCCGGCTGCCGCTTGACCGCCCGGGCCACGACCGCACCGCCTGCGAGTCCCCCCGCGACCTCCCGGAGGACGATCCCCGAGAAGCCGGCTGCCGCGAGCAGCCGCTCGAGCTCGGCGGCGCTGACGTTCTTGAAGCCGAAGCGCTCGAGGTGTGCAGGCGCCACCGCCCGCTGCGACCGCAGGGCGAGGACGAGGACGCCGTCCGGCCGGAGGACGCGCCAGACCTCGCGCAGGCCGGCCGCGGTGTCGGGCCAGTAGAAGATCGTGTTGACGCTGAGGGAACGATCGAACGCGGCGTCGGGCCAGGGCAAGGACTCGATGCTGCCCTGCTCCAGCTCCAGGTGGCCCGCGCGGAGCTGCTGCCGGAACCGGCCGCGCGCCCGGGCGACCATCGCCGCCGACAGGTCGATTCCTGCCACCATGCCGTGGTCGCCCACCCGCGCCGCCAGCTCGGGCAGAGAGACGCCGCCGCCGAACCCGATGTCGAGCACCCGCAGGCCCGGCCGCAGGTCGAGATCCGCGATCGCCTCGAGGTTCAGCGCGCGATTGCCGGAGTTCAGCAACCGCGCGACCAGCGGCGCGAACCGCCCGCTGGGGTTCGAGATCTGCCTGGCGATGTAGCTGTCGAGTCCCATCCTGGAGGCGCGGGGCACCCGCGGCAGATCGTGACTACGGCCCGGCGCCGGCGTGCACGAAACGGCCGAAGGCGCGCAACAAGAGGGCCGTGCCGACGCCCCAGGCACCGTTGAGCAGCAGGGCTCCCACGATCAACGAGGGGTTCCAGCCGCCGGCGACGGGCTGCCCCTTGAGGGGAAGGACCACGAAGAGGGCGACGACGCTCGGCAGGAGCGCGCCGAAGACGAGCGCCGAGACCCAGTAGATCCAGGAAGCCTCCATGGATCGGAGGGCCAGCCACAGAGCGATGCCCCACACGCCGCCCCAGAACGCCAGCGACAGGACCTGGGGAATGCCCAGCGGCGGCGTCGGAGTCATGACGTAAGCCGGGCGAGGAGAGGCTCCGGCCAGGTGGAGGAGCGCCAACAACCCCTGGTGGAAGATCAGGGTCGAGAGGAATCCAGCAAGGAAAGCGCTCACCCATCGCATGGCAAGGACCTCCTCCGGCGATGCTATCCCAGGGTGCCCGGGCGGTGCCAAGGTCGCTTGAACAAGGAATTCGTCCTTGATAGAGTAAGGCCATGTCGAAGGTCACCAGCAAGCTGCAAGTCACGCTGCCCAAGACCATTGCCGATCAGTTCGCCATCCGGCCCGGTGACGAGATCCTCTGGGAGCCTGCCGGGGACGTGATCCGGGTGGTGCCGCCAGGCGTCGCGCCGGCCGCTCTCGACCGCGAGCAGCGGCTCCGGGTTTTCGATGCCGCCACGCGGCGGCAGGCCGAGCGGCAAGCGGGGAATCACCGGCATCCAGCGGCGGGCGGAGATCGTGGCTGGACGCGCGAGGAGCTCTACCATCGTGACGGCGCTGGTTGATACGAACGTCCTGGTCTACCGCTTCGACCCCCGCTTTCCAGAGCGGCAGCGGCGGGCGACCGAGATCCTTCGCCAGGGAATCCGCGACGACTCTATTCGCCTGCCTCACCAGGCAATCATCGAGTTCGTGGCTGCGGTCACTCGCCCCTTGCGTGACGGACCCTCCCTGTTGTCACCTGCCGAAGCACGGCGGGAGGCGGAGGAGCTCCTGAATCAGTTCGCCGTGATCTTCCCGACCGCGGGCCTGCTCCGCATGGCCATCCGCGGAGCGGCCGCCTATCAGCTGAGCTGGTTTGACGCACATCTCTGGGCCTACGCCGAGTACTACGGCCTCGCCGAACTGTGGAGCGAAGACTTCCAGCACGACCGGATCTACGGCACGGTTCGGATCGTCAACCCCTTTGCGTGAGCAGTGCTCAAAGACAGCGGTCATGAGGGCTACCTCTTCAGCCGTGGTATTCGCGCTGGCCGTCGCCAGCCTCCCGGCATGGGCTGGCCCGGCGGCAATCGGCTGCAGTGCCGTGCCCGGGCTTGAGCCGCTCTTGCGGTCTCGCGACGTCGTGCTCGTCGGCGAGATGCATGGCACGGTCGAAAGCCCTGCCTTCGTCGGCCGCGCGGTTTGCCTCGCGCTGGCCGGCGGGCGGGCGGTGACGGTGGGCCTGGAGATCCCGGTCGAGGAGGACTCCCGCATCCGCGCCTTCCTCGCCTCCCCTGGATCGGCCAGCGATCGCGACGCCCTGCTGGGAGGCGCCTTCTGGCAGGAGCCATCCCAGGACGGCCGGAGCAGCCGCGCGATGCTCGCGCTGCTCGACGACCTGCGGCGCACCTCGCGTGCCGGCAGGCCGGTCCACCTGCTGCTGCTGGACTCGACGGCGTTTCGAGGTGGGAGCGAGCGCGACCGCGCCATGGCCGGCCGGCTCCGCGATGCCATCGCCGGCGCGCCGCACGAGCTCTTCCTGGTGCTCACCGGCAACATCCACACGCGCCTCCGGCAGGGCCTACCGTGGGACCCTTCCTATGAACCCATGGGATTCGTCCTTGCCCACCTCGCCCCCAGGCTGGCGATCGCGGCGCTCGACGTCGCCTATACGGGCGGCAGCGCGTGGATCTGCGAAACCCCTCAGCCTGCCAGCTGCGGCGCCAAGACTCTGAACGGGCGTCCCGACGCCGGATCCATCGGCGTGACGCTTGCTCCCACCGTCAGCGCCGAGGGTTATAGCGGGTTCTATGGCGTGGGAGATCTGACCGCATCGCCGCCGGCGATGGCGCCGACCGGCCATGACGCGCCTCACGCCCCGGTTTCCCCGGGAGGCGTGGGGTCACCCTCCAACTGAATTCGACGTCCGCGGCCTCATCATCTCAATTCGGCCCTGGCAAAGGATTCGAGGACTTCTTTCTCGGAGCGGGGGTGCAGGAGGTCTTGCGCCGCGAACTCTCGCGCCTGCGGATAGCTCGTGCCGCGAATTCGCTCGGCGGCCGCGGCGAGATCGTAAGGCGTCCGTTGCAATTGAACGTCGGGTCCGAGCAAGAGCCAGTAGGCGCCCGGCTCCCCGAACGGCATTCCGACGCTGCCGGCGTTGACCACTCGCAGGCTGCCGATCCTGCGCTCGAACTGCATGTGGGTATGGCCGCAGACGACCATCGGTACGTCCAGCCCAGCGAAGACCGGCAGGAGGCGCTCTTCGGGCGTCAGGCGGCTGAAGATCTCGGTGTCGTTGCGCGGTGTCGCGTGGCAGAAGAGCACCTCGCCCAGCCCGGGGATCTCGCGCCGGAGAGTCATCGGCCAGCCGGCCAGCCACCGCGCGTG
>DATNKH010000070.1:0-3353 GCA_035603475.1 Thermoanaerobaculia bacterium | reverse complement strand
GGTGGCGAACCTGCCGGCGGGCACGGAGATGGTGATGCCGGGCGACAACGTCAACCTCGAGGTCGAGCTGATCGCGCCGATCGCCATGGAGAAGGGCGTGCGCTTCGCCATCCGCGAGGGTGGCCGCACGGTCGGCGCGGGAACCGTCACCGACATCGTGAAGTGAGCGAGCGAGACACCAGAACGTACCCGGTCCGAGAGATGGCGGGAGAGCGAACGGGCGTACCAGGTTCGAGGAGCATAGGCGGGATATCGCGGGAGACGCAGTTTACAGAACAGGCCAGTAGCTCGAACTGGTAGAGCATCGGTCTCCAAAACCGAGGGTTGGGGGTTCGAATCCCTCCTGGCCTGCCAATCTCTCCACTCTCGAGACGAGGACAAGCAGCCGACATGAATGGGTGGATCAAGAAAACCAAGGACTTCCTGGCCGAGACGCGCCTCGAGATGCGGAAGGTGTCCTTCCCGTCGCGTGACGAGGTGGTGGCGACCACCGTGGTGGTGCTGATCACCAGCACCGTCTTCGCGATCTTCCTCTGGATCTCGGACATCGTCATCCAGCGCGGCTACATCGCGATCGTCAAGGCGTTCGAACGATGAGTGACCCGCGCGACGAGGTCGAGATCGAAGTGCAGGCCGCGCACACGGAGGACCCGGCGGCCTCGGAGGCCTCGGCGCGCCCGGGAGCGGCGCCCGTCGCGCCTACCGCCGGCGAGGCCGCGGAGCGGGCCGCCCGCAAGTGGTACATCGTGCACACCTACTCCGGGTTCGAGGAGCGGGTCAAGGAGACGCTGCGGCAGCGCGCCGAGGCTCTGGACATGGGGGACGCCTTCGGCGAGATCCGCATCCCGACCGAGACGGTGGTCGAGTACAAGGGCGGCAAGAAGCGCGAGACGCAGCGCAAGTTCTTCCCCGGCTACATCCTGGTCGAGATGGAGATGTCCGACGCCGCCTGGCACGTGGTCAAGAACACGCCGAAGGTGACGGGCTTCGTGGGGACCGGCCGCAAGCCGACGCCGCTCTCCCAGGACGAGGTCGACAAGATCCTCGAGCAGGTGGTGACCGCGAAGGAGAAGCCGAAGCCGAAGTACGTCTTCGAGAAGGCGGAGCCGGTGCGCATCACCGACGGTCCCTTCAACAACTTCACCGGGGTGGTCGACGACGTCAACCTCGACCGCAACACCCTCAAGGTGATGGTCACGATCTTCGGCCGGCAGACGCCGGTCGAGCTCGACTTCTCGCAGGTGCAGAAGATCTAGCGGGCCGCCGGCAGAAGAGCCAGACAAGAGGAAGAGATGGCCAAGAAAGTCATAGGGCAGATCAAGCTGCAGATCCCGGCGGGCGCCGCCACGCCAGCGCCGCCGGTGGGTCCGGCGCTGGGCCAGGCGGGCGTCAACATCATGGACTTCTGCAAGAACTTCAACGCTCGCACCAGCTCGCAGTCGGGCATGATCATCCCGGTGGTCATCACCGTCTTCGCCGATCGCAGCTACACCTTCATCACCAAGACGCCGCCGGCGGCGGTGCTGCTGCGCAAGGCGGCCGGGGTGGAGAAGGGCTCGGGCGAGCCGAACAAGAAGAAGGTGGGCCGGGTGACCCGGGCGCAGGTCGAGGAGATCGCCAAGACCAAGCTCCCCGACCTCAACGCCGCGAGCTTCGAGGCGGCGGTGCGCATCATCGAGGGCACGGCGCGCTCGATGGGGCTCGAGGTCCAGGCTTAGAAGGCCGAGCCGGCCCTCGACGCATCGGCGATCATCGGGCGGCCATCGGCGGACAGCGGAGGACATCGTAAGTGGCAAAGCATGGCAAGAAGTACCGGGAGGCGGCGGCCAAGGTCGAGCAGCGCCCCTACCCGTTGCGGGACGCGATCGAGCTCGCGAAGGGCGCCGCCTACGTCAAGTTCGACGAGACGCTCGAGGTGGTGATGCGGCTGGGGGTCGATCCCAAGCACGCCGACCAGATGGTGCGCGGCACCGTGGTGCTGCCGAACGGGCTCGGCAAGAAGGTGCGTGTCCTGGTCTTCGCCAGCGGCGAGAAGATCCGCGAGGCGGAAGAGGCCGGCGCCGACTTCGTCGGCGGCGAGGACATGGCGAAGAAGATCGAGGGTGGATGGATGGACTTCGAGGCGGTGGTGGCGTCGCCGGACATGATGCGCGTCGTCGGCCGCCTCGGCAAGGTGCTCGGGCCGCGCGGCCTGATGCCGAACCCGAAGGCGGGCACGGTGGCGGTGGACGTCGCCCGGGCGGTGCAGGAGATCAAGGCCGGCAAGGTCGAGTTCCGGGTCGACAAGACCGGGATCCTGCACGTGCCGGTGGGCAAGCTCTCGTTCGGCGTCGACCAGCTGAAGGAGAACGCCGACGCGCTGATCGGCGCGGTGCTGAAGGCCAAGCCCAGCGCCGCCAAGGGCAAGTACGTGCGCACCATGAGCCTGTCGTCGACGATGGGCCCCGGCATCAAGGTGGACGAGGCGGCGATCAGCGCCCACGAGGCGTAGGACGAGAGACCCGGAGGCGAGGGGTCGGGGCGTCCCCTTCCCCCGGAGAAGGCCGCAATGATTAGAGGTAGGAGATTCAGGAGAGCCGACCGATGCCGTTGACGCGAACCGACAAGGAGAAGCTGATCGCCGAGTACCAGGAGGGGCTGGCGACGGCGCCGCATGCCTTCCTGCTCGGGTTCAAGGGGATCACGGTGCCGCAGGCGACCGAGCTGCGCAACCGCGTGCGGGCGACCGGCGGCGAGTACCTGGTGGTCAAGAACAACCTGGCCCTGCGCGCCATCGACTCGACGGCCCTGGCGGCGCTCGAGGAGCATTTCGCGGGACCCACGGCGGTGGTCTATAGCACCGGGGATCCGGTCGCCCTGGCCAAGGCGCTGACCGATTACGCCAAGGACGTGCCGGCGATCGAGCTCAAGGCCGGGATGGTCGAGCGGCGCGCGGTGGCCGCCGGGCAGATCAAGGAGATCGCCCAGCTGCCCAGCCGGGAGCAGCTAATCGCCAAGCTCTTGTACCTGATGCAATCGCCGATCGCCCGCTTCGCGCGGGTGCTCGGCGCCTTGCCGCAGAGCCTGGTCGTGGTGCTCGACCAGGTGGCCAAGCAGAAGGAAGAGACGGGGGGATCGCCGGCGGCGTAGGGAGGGGAGCCCGGGTGCGTCCCCGGGGTGCCGGCGCGGCCCTGCAAGATATTGAAACGAAAGCGGCTCTGGACTCGAAGCGGTCCGAGCGGAAAGCGGAAGGAGAGAGAATGGCAATCGCCACGCAAGAGTTCATCCAGCAGATCGACTCCCTGACGGTGCTTGAGCTGAACGGCCTGGTCAAGGCGCTCGAGGAGCATTTCGCGGGACCCACGGCGGTGGTC
>DATNKH010000069.1:0-3190 GCA_035603475.1 Thermoanaerobaculia bacterium | reverse complement strand
CCAGCGCCATGAAGCGGTCGCCGTCCGCGCTCACCTCCCGAGGCCCGATGTCATGGACCAGGCGGATCTTCGGTTCCAGCTGGCCGAATCGCACTTTCAGGTCCTTGAAGTCCAACAGGTACTTCGCCACGAAGGCACCGAACCTTCGATCGTCTTTCCAGTCTTCGAGCTGGGCCATCAACGCGGAGATCTTGGTCCACGCCGCGGAGTGGGGACCCTGACCGGCCAATCGGCTCGCGACTTCCGCCTGCAGACCTGGAGGGACCGTGAAGGTGGCCCTGCGCAAGATCGCGGCCCACTGCCGCGCCTCGAAGGGGATGGCCGCCATCTGCTGGAGCCACTTGCGCAACCAGGCATCTACCGTCGGCAGGATCGGCATATGGGGCATCAACAGACTCAAGAGCAGGGCAGTCAGCAACGGGACCGAGATCCCCGCCATCTCCGTCGTGTCTACGGGCCGATCTCCATGCAGAGCCTTGACTACCGCCGGCAATGCAACCAGGCCGAAGTACAGCGCCATCCCGCTCAGCAGGTAGCAGAGCCAGGCCGTGTAGTACCGCAGCGCGGTGGTGTAGGACCTGATGTTTGGGGGCCGATTGAATCGAGCCGAGGCAGACGTCACGACGAAGATCGCACCGACGGAGATCTCGAAGATGTCACGCACGGTATTGTCATGCACGGGAGGCCCTCCTTACGGGTGTCTGGTCTATCAGACGGCCCCTCGGCGGGAATTCCCACCCGGAAGTCGATGCCTGCTCTGCGTCCTCGAGACGGGCGCCTGCCGGCTCTCGCGGCCCCCCGGCACCCGCTGAGGCTATGAAAAGGAGAAGAGCGGTCCGCCCGCTACCGCTTCTGGCCGCGGCGCACCCGCTCGAGGAGGCGGGTGGAGTCCTTCATGCACTCCATCATCTTCTCTTGCAGGCCCTCGCTGTGGCCGGAGAGGCCGCGGGCGTGCGCGAGGACGCTGCGGGCGCGGTCCTCCTCGCCGGAGGCGAGCAGGGCCATCCCGAGATGGGTGAGGATGTTCGCGGAGGGGCCGAGCTCGCTCGACTTCGACAGGAAATCGATCGCCTTGTCGAACTCCTTGCGCTTGTAGTGGACCCAGCCGAGCGCCGCCAGGGGGAACTGGCGGATCTCGTCCGGCGACAGCTCGACCGAGCGGCGGGCGAAGCCCAGCGCCTCGTCGAGGTCCTCCTCCATCTCCGCCAGGTTGCAGGCCATCTCGTAGTAGGCGATGGTCTTGCTGAAGTTGGAGCCGGACTCGTCGACCATGCGCTGGCCGATGCGGTTGCCCTCGCGGTACTTGCCCTGGCTGCGCAGCGCCTCGATCAGCGCCGCGTAGGCGGTCGCCTTGAGCATCTCGCCGGGGTTCAGGTCGAGAACCTTGCGGGTCACCGCCTCGATCTCCTGGCTGCGGTTCTGGTGCAGGCAGAGCAGCGCATAGGACATCAGGAGCGTCGGGTTCTCGGCATCGAGCGCCAGCGCCCGGCGGTAGCACGAGTGCGCCTGCTTGAGGTTCTCGCGCTTCAGGAAGTCCTCGCCCTTGGCCAGCCAGCCGGCCGCCTCCCCCTCGACGCCGGGCAGCGGGCTGCCGCCGGCCTGGCCCGAGAGGTAGTGCACGAGATCCTCGTACTGCAGCTTCCGCGGGTTCAGGCGCTGGGCCTGGCGGAAGGACTCGAGCGCCTTGCGGTTCCAGTGTCGGTCGAGATAGGCGAGACCCAGCAGATGATGGGCCTCCTCGAAAGCCGGGTCGTGGCGCACCGCGTCCTGGAGATAGTGGACGGCGGCCGTCAGCCGCCCCATCTCGTAGCAGCAGCTGCCGAGCAGGAACAGCGCCTGCGGCACCGCATCGACCTGCACCGCGCGCTCCAGGAAGAGGACCGCCTTGGCGAGGTTGCCCTGGCCGGCGTAGACCGCGCCGAGGCTGAACAGCGGCAGGAAGCTGTCGGGGTAGATCGCCACCGCGCGCTTCAGGTAGTCCTCGGCGCGCCCATGGTCGCCGCGCTCGTAATAGATCACCCCGCTGTAGACCAGGCCCTCGTAGTGATCGGACTTGACCTCGAGGACGCGCGAGAAGTACGCCAGCGCCGGCTCGGTCTCGCCCTCGTTGAAGTGCGTCTCGCCGAGGAAGTAGGCAAGCTCGTAGTTGTCGCGGTCGAGCTTGTACGCCGACTCGAGCGCCGCCACGGCGCGCTCGATGTCGAACGCGAAGAGCGCGTACTCGGCGTCCTCGAGATGCTGCAGGAAGGCCTTGCGCTTGTCGCCGTGGTGCAGCGCCGCGATGCGCTCCTTGATCGACAGGAAGCGCTCGCGCTTCTCGAGCGCCAGCAGCTGGTAGTCCATCTTGGACTCCCAGAGGTCGCTCCACTCGTCCCAGGCGATCACCCGCTTCTGCTCGAGCAGCTCGCGCAGCGCGGTCATCCCGGTCTGGCCGATGAGGATGTTCTTCTCTTGCTTGTGCAGCGCGCCGAGCAGCTGCCGCACCGTCTCGGCGGTGCGCTTGACCGCCTCCTCGAGGATCGAGATGCGCTCCAGCAGGTGCTCGTCGAACGAGAAGCTCTCCTCCGAGCTGGACTCCTCGTACGGCTCCTCGTCGTCGCGGGCGCCGCCCGACAGCACCAGCAGCTTCTGGTGGCAGCGGACGCAGTACTCCTGGTCGTCCCGGTTGAGGGCGCCGCAGGTCTGGCAGTAGATCCTCACCTCAGCTCGTCCTCCGTCTCGCGGCGCTCGCGTCCACTAGCGAGAGTCAGAGTAGTCGTAGAAGCCTCGCCCCGATTTGCGCCCGAGCCGGCCGGCGTCGACCATCTTGACCAGCAGCGGGCAGGGGCGATACTTCGGGTCGCCGAAGCCCTGCTGCAGCACGCGCAGGACGTCCAGGCACACGTCCAGGCCGATCAAGTCGGCGAGCGCCAGCGGACCCATGGGATGGTTCATCCCCAGCTTCATAACCTGATCGATGGCCTCCGCCTTCCCGACCCCCTCGTAGAGGCAGAAGATAGCCTCGTTGATCATCGGCATCAGCACCCGGTTGGAGACGAACCCCGGCGCGTCGTGCACCTCGACCGGCGTCTTGCCCATCCGCCGCGCCGCCTCCTCGACCGCGTCGTAGGTGGCCTGCGCCGTGGCCAGGCCGCGGATCACCTCGACCAGCTGCATCAGCGGCACCGGATTCATGAAGTGCATGCCGATC
>DATNKH010000068.1:0-7001 GCA_035603475.1 Thermoanaerobaculia bacterium | reverse complement strand
CGACCGCCATGTCGTCGAGGCCACGATCGAGATCGCCAAGCGGCCCCGCGATCTCCTGCCCGAGGAGGACCGGCCCCGCTATGCGCGCTTCGTCGAAGCGGTCTACGGGGAGCGGGCGCGGGCGCTGGGTTTCACCTCGAGCCCGGCGGACGACGATGCCCAAGCGTGGCGCGACACACTGGTCGCCTTCGTCGCAGACAGCGGTGACGATCCGCGGCTGCTGGCGGACGCCACGACGTTGGCTCACCGTTGGCTGGCAGACCGCCGTAGCGTCAGGCCCGAGGTGGCCGGCCTCGCGCTGCGAATGGCCGCTCTCCATGGCGATGCGGCGCTCTTCGAGCGGTTCCGCGGCGCGGCGCTCGAGACTGCCGACCGCCGCGAACGGACCGAGCTGCTGAGGGCCATGGGCAGCTTCGACGACCCACGCATCGTGGCCCGGGCCGAAGCGGTCATCCTCACTCCGGGGCTCGACCCGCGGGAAGCGATCTACGCGATCCTCGGCGCGCCGGCGGCGAATCCGGCGGTCCTCGAGGAGCGCTACCGCTTCATCAAGAGCAACTTCGAGGCCCTGGCAGCGAAGCTGCCGCATAACCTGCCGGCGCGATTCCCCTCATTGGTCCGCGGGTTCTGCGACGAGGAGCACCGCGCCGACGTCGAGGCCTTCTTCAAGAGCTCGATCGCGAGGTATACCGGCGGGCCGCGCATCCTGAGCCAGGTGCTCGAGCAGATCTCGCTGTGCGCGGCTTTCAAGAAAGCGCAGCTGCCGAACGCCGAGGCTTTTCTCGCGCATTACTGATCCCGTCTTGGCCGGCATGCCCGGGCACACGGGCAGCGCCTGCCCGGCTGCTCAGGTGGAGCCCTCGGCGAGCAGCTTCTGGAGCGTTCCGGTCAACATCGCGCCGAGGTCTTCCGCGCCGACGAAGCCGACGTGGCGCAGGCGCACGCGACCGGAGCGGTCGAGGACCAGGAGCGTCGGCAGGCCGTGGGCGTGGAGCGCTTTGGCCGCGCGACCGCCGGCATCGTAGGCGAGCGGCATGCGGAAGCCGCGCCGGCGAAAGTATTCGCTCGCTCGAGCCGGCGTGTCGCCCTGGTCGGCCGGCGTGTCGCCCCCGGAGAAGTCGACAGCATAGAAGACCACCCTCGGATCGCCGGAGAAGCGCCGATACAGCCCTTCGATCTCGGGCAGCTCGTGCTGGCACGGGCCGCACCAGGTGGCCCAGAAATCGATCACCGCGATGCGCCCGCGCAGCTGTTCCGCCGCCACCGGCGCCCCGGCAGCCAGAGTGAGCTCGAACGACACGGGCGGCTCTCGCACCTCCTGGCTGACGATGAGAGAGCGAGCGAACCGCGGCCCCATGGCGCCGAGCACGACCAGCGCGGCGGCCAGGACCGGCAGCGCAACGCGACGCGCTCGCCACCCGGCCGGCCGGGGCGCGGCCGGCCCGCGCGCCGCCGACCCGCGCACCGCCGCGATGCCCATGGCCGCGAACGCCATGCCCACGACGGGTAGGAGCCCCAGCCCCCAGGTGCGGCCCGCGGTGTACCAGACCACGAGCGCCAGGGGCAGGTTGAGGAGCACGACGACCAGCCACGGCGGCAGCGCTCTCGCGCGCCCTCGCCAGGCCCCGAGCCCCATCGCCACGACGGCGAGCAGCGGCAGGAAGAGGAACACCAGTGATCGGCTCTGCAGCAGCAGCGTGATGCCGACGGCAAGGGCGGCGACGAGGATCAGGCCGGTGGCCAGCTCGAGCAGCACCGCGAGGACCTTCCGCATCGGCATCTCCTTTGGCAGGCAGGCGGTCTTCCGCCTGGACACATGGACCTACGAGCGAAGCTGCCCGAAGGTTCCAGCAGGGCAGGTTCGATATTGTCTAGAGTTGCCATCGGCCAGGTCCGACCCCGACCGATGAAGGTGGGCGTGGGGCCAGGCGAACCCGGGAGAGACCGCGATGAAGGTGCTGATGTCCATCGTCTGCCTGCTGCTCGGTGCGGCGGCAAGCCCCACGGACAACCTCCGCGGCCAGATCGAGGAGATCTCCCGCGCCGCCCAGGGGCGCGTGGGAGTGGCGGTGACCGTGCTCGAGACCGGAGAGTCGGTCGCCGTGCATGGCGATGAGCATTTCCCGATGCAGAGCGTCTACAAGCTGCCGATCGCCATGGCCGCACTGCATGCGGTCGACGGCGGCGCTCTCGCCCTCGACGGCAAGGTCGTGGTCCAGGCGGCGGATCTCGTGCCGGCCAGGATCTACAGCCCGCTGCGCGACCGCTACCCGCATGGCGGCGTCGAGCTGAGCCTGCGCGAGCTGCTGCGGCTGACGGTGGAGGTGAGCGACGGCACCGCCTCGGACGTGGTCCTGCGCCTCGCCGGCGGCGGCGAGAGCGTCACCCGCTTCTTGCGCGGACTCGGCGTGACCGGAATGGTCGTCGCCACGTCGGAGGCCGAGATGGCCCGGGGCGACGACGTCCAATACCGCAACTGGGCGACGCCGCTGGCGGCGATCCAGGTGCTGCGCGCCATCCAGGAAGGATCGGGCCTGTCGCCGTCGAGCCGCGCCCTGTTGCGGGAATTCATGTTCGCCAGCGTGCCCGGGCCGCGGCGGATCCCGGGTCTGCTGCCCGCCGGCACACGCGTCGCACACAAGACAGGCACCTCGCGGACGTTCGGCGGCCTTACCCGCGCGACCAACGACGTGGGGATCGTCCGCCTGCCGGATGCATGGCACCTCGCGGTGGCGGTGTTCGTGGCCGACTCCAAGGCGGACGAGGCCACGCGCGAAGCCGTCATCGCCCGCATCGCCCGCGCCGCCTGGGACCGGTGGAGCGGGCAGGCCGACCCTCACGCGAAGGGGCAGTGAGCGGCGACCGGCTCGCGGCAGCGACCAGGCTCCAGGCCGCGGCCGGCGCTCAGCGCTTCCGCGAGGTGATCAGGTAGTAGCCGAAGTAGCGGCGTCCCAGGCCGATGAAGGGCGCGATCAGGCACGCGACGACGTGGCCCCAGCGTACGCTGTTGAGCCGCTTGCGACGCAGCAAGAGCTCTCCGGCGAGAAACTTCAACGTCACTCGCGGCACGTGCAGGGCGCTCGGCGCGATGTTCCAGGAGATGTCTTCGGCGGCGAGCACCTCGAGACCGTGCCGCTTGAGGCAGGCCGTGAAGGCGGAGAGGTCGGCGAAGCGCTCGACCGCCCAGGCCCTCGTCATGTAGGCCAGCAGGGCGGCGTACCATCGCGGCAGGCCCTCGGTCCGCTTCATGAAGCCGTCGGCGACCACCAGCCTCGCTCCCCGCTGCAGCAGCCGGGAGCACTCCTTCACGAACGGCTCCTTGCTCGACCCGGCGGCATGGCAGGCTGCCTCGAGCGAGAAGGCCGCCTGGTAGGCGCCGGTGGGCAGGTCGAGCGCGGTGAAGTCGCCGAGCTTCCACTCGATGCTGCCGCGCGCCGATTGGCCTGCGCTGAGCGACCGCGCCATCGCGATCTGCCACTCGACCTTGGAGACGGCGGTGACCGCGACCTCGTGTTGCGCGATCAACGCCCGCGCCGGCGCCCCCAGGCCGCAGCCGAGATCCAGGACCTTCATGCCGGCGACGAGATCGAGCCGGCGGAAGACCTGCCGGCTCATCTCCTCGAGCATGCTCTCGAGCGCCAGCGGGTTGAGGCACCGGCGATAGAAACCGAAGTGCATGTTGAACTTGCGGCTCCACGCGCGGTAGTCCATCCCCGCCTCCGTGTAGTAGGTCGCCAGGTCGACCGGCAGCACGGCCTCTGCCGGCGGGACACGCTCCGCCGCGGCTCTCGCGTCGCCCGGCAGGAGCTCGCTCATTCTCAGATCCTTTCGCGCAATGGGAACGACTCTCTGGGCAGCGCGCGGATCGCCGTGCGCCGGCGCCTTCCGCGTGCCCTACGGGGGGCCCGTGCGCCAGCCTACTCGACGGCGAGGATCTCCGGCACCAGGCGCTGGCCCGTGACGGTGACGACGGCGACGGTCAGGGGCAGCTGGAAGCGCCGGGCCCCACAGCTGCCTGGATTGAGCAGCAGGCGATCCCCGCGCCATTCGAGCTCCGGGCGGTGCGAGTGGCCGAACACGATCAGCCGTGCCTCGTGCAGCCAATCCGGGTGGACGTCCTCGCGCCGGTGGGTCATGCGGTACGCCACCCCGGCCAGCTCGCCGCTCTGCACCGCCGGCAGCGCCGCCGCCAGCTCCCCGCCGTCGGTGTTGCCCCGCACCGCCAGCACCGGCGCCAGCCGCGCGAGACGCGTCAGGATCGGAGCTTCTCCCTCCGCCATGCCGACGTCGCCGGCGTGGAGCAGCAGCTCGCACCCCGCGAGCCGCTCCAGCACTTGCGGGCGCAGGATGCCATGCGTGTCCGACAGCACGCCCACTCGCATCGGCGAACTCTATCCCGCTTCGCCGCCGGCGAACGACGGCGGACTCCATGGTGTCCTTCGCAGGTCCACGTCCTCTGATACTCTGTCGAGCGCTGCGACCCTCGATCGATCGCCCGGTGATGAAGCCGCCCGACGGAAGAGACGATACGGAGGGCTTCAGCGCTCGGTACCGAGGCCTCGCCGGCGAGGTCCGTTCGCGATGGGCGCTGGGATTCGAGCCCGCGGGACATGGCGTGGAACGCCTACGAGCGCTGGCCGTGGCGGCCCTCTGCTTCACCGTGTACTCGGCGAACGCCAGGGTCATCCCCAGTGCCGACACGCGCCCGGCCCGTTATCTCCCCTTCGCGGTGCTCCGCGACCACCGGCTGACTCTCGAAGGCTTCGCCGCGGAGGTGCAGGCGCGAGTGCCGGGCCAGTATGCGGTGCACGAGGTCGACGGCCGCCTGGTCTCCATCTATCCGGTGATCGCACCGCTGGTTGCCGTTCCCCTCTACGTTCCCGCCTATCTCTACCTCGACGCCAGCGGCTGGAACGCCGCCGAGCTCGGATTCCTCGCGGCGCTGCTCGAGAAGACGGCCGCGGCCGCGTTCGCCTCGCTGGCGATGGGAGGTCTCTACCTGCTGCTGCGCCGCCGGCTCGAGGTGCGCGAAGCGCTCATCCTGACGATCGCCTGTGCATTCGGCACCACGACCTGGGCGATCTCGAGCCAAGCGCTCTGGCAGCACGGCCCCGCGCAGCTGGCGCTGGTGGCGGCGCTCCTGGCGGCCACGGCACCACCGACGACGCGCAGCCTGGCGCTGGCCGGCGCATGCGCCGTACTGCTCGCTGCGATGCGGTTGCCGGACCTGCTGCTGGCGCTGCCGGTGGCCGTGTTCTGCTTGCTGCAAGCTCGCGGGCGTCGCCAGCAGGGTGCCTTCCTGGCCGGCGCGTTCGGCATTACGGCCCTGGTGCTGGCGTGCAACCTGGCGGCGGCAGGCCGGCTCGCCGGCGGCAGCGCGTTCCACCCTGGGCTGGCGAGACCTCTCACGTATTTCGCACACCCCTTCCTCGCGGGGCTGGCCGGCGAGTTGGTGAGCCCGGGCAAGGGTCTCCTGCTCTTCTCGCCCTGGCTGCTGATGGGACTGGCGCATCGGCCCGATCCAGACGCCGCCGGCGACCGTCGCCTCGATCGCTGGCTCGGCGCGGGCATCCTCGCTCAGCTGGTGCTGTTCGCCAAGACCGGCGGGCTCGGTGGGTACTGCTACGGGCCCCGTCTCACCACGGACCTCATGCCGGCGGCGGCATGGATCCTGGCGCCGGCGCTGCCCGGAATCCTGGGACGCCGGCGCCTCTTGCTCTGGATCCTGATCGGCTGGAGCATGGCCCTGCAGGCCATCGGGGTGTTCCGCTACCCGAGCGGGCGCAGCGACGAGGTGCTCTACAGCAATGCGGCGGCCCCCTGGCACCCGGGAAATGCGCAGTTCCTGCTGGAGCTGCGAGGCGCCGGAGCGGCCAGGTAGCTGGCGGTGGCGAGGTTGGCGCATACTCGCGCCAACCACGGGAGGCAAGGTCATGAGAGTTTGCGCTCACTGCGGAAGCCAGGTGCCCGACGGGGCGGATTTCTGTCCGAGCTGCAACAAGCTGCCCGCCGGCCCGATCGTGCCCGCCAAGGGCTCGTCGAAGACGGTCTACGTGGTGCTGGGTTGCGTCCTCGTCGCCGTCTTCCTCGTCGTCGTGGGAATCGTCGCCGCGCTCCTCGTGCCCAACTTCCTCGACGCGCTCCAGAAGGCCAAGCAGAAGCGAGCGGTGGCGGACCTGCGGACGATCGGCCAGGCGATCGAGATCTACAAGGCGGAGCACGACGTCGCGCCGCCGGCAACCGACATGGCCGGCCTGGCCACGGCGCTCGGCACCCAGTACGACTCCACGCTGCCGCGCCTCGACCCCTGGCAGCATCCCTTCCGCTACGCCTGCTGGCAGGAGAGCTCGACCGCGAAGGGGTGCGATCACTACCGCGTCGCGTCCGCGGGGCGCGACGGCAGGTTCCAGCAGGTCGACCTCAAAGCCTACGAGGCGGCGGAGTTCGATCCTCTCGAGTACGACCACGACATCGTCTTCGGCGATGGCGACTTCATCGTGCGGCCACGCCCGCGGTGACGCCCGGCCCCGACCCTATGTGCCCGGCAGGACCGGGGGCGGCGGAAGACTCCTCCTGCCTGCCGATCACTTCGCTCGCGCCGGCAGGTCCCTGCTCCAGTCCAGGACGACGGTGATCGGGATGCGGCCGCCGTCGCTGACGATCTGGTCCACCAGGAAGCGCTGGCCGTCGCCGGAGACGGCATAGGAGGCGCGGGAGGCCAGACCGGCCGGCACGGAGGTGCGCGCCTCGAGGAGCACCCGCTGGATCCCGGGCTCGAAGCCGTGCTCGGTCTTGACCGCGACCGCTCGGAGCTTGCGGTCGAGCCCCAGGAAGAACAGCTCCTTGCCGTCGGCGCGCCACTGTGCCTGATCGCCGCCGTCGGTCGAGATCTGCCACTTCCCTCCCGCCGCCGGGAAGGTCTGCACGTACACCTCGTCGCGGTTGGATTCGTTGGAGGTGTAGGCCACGAAGCGGCCGTCGGGTGAGAACTTCGCGTGCGT
>DATNKH010000067.1:0-3873 GCA_035603475.1 Thermoanaerobaculia bacterium | reverse complement strand
CCGAAGGCCTGGGCGAGCGCCTGGTGGCCGAGGCAGACACCGAGCAGCGGCACCGGCCGAGCGCGGCGGATCAGCTCGACGCACACGCCCGCCCCCTCGGGGCGGCCCGGGCCGGGCGACACGACGATGCCGAGGGGTCGGCGCGCCAGCAGCTCGTCCACCCGGGCGGCGTCGTTGCGCACGACCTCGACCTCCTCGCTCGCGGCGGCCAGCATCTGCACCAGGTTCCAGGTGAAGGAGTCGTAGTTGTCGATCACCAGGATCATCCGCCGCCTCCGGGCACCGCGCCGCGCCGGCGCTCGCCCCGCTCGCCCTTCGCTCCCCTCGCGCCGCTCCCGCCCCTCGCGCCGCTCCCGCCCTTCGCGCCGCTCCCGCCCTTCGCGCCGCTCGCTCCCCTCGCCTCCCTCGCTCCCTTCGCGCCCCTCGCCTCCCTCTCCTCCCTCTCCTCCCTCTCCTCCTTCTCGTCCCTCTCGTCCCTCTCCTGCAGGGCCTCGGCGAGACCCACCGCCGCCAGCATCGCCGCCGCCTTGTTGTCGGTCTCGAGCTCCTCGGAGCGCGGGTCGGAGTCGGCGACGATGCCGGCGCCGGCGGTGATCCAGGTCTCCGCCGGGCGCACCACCAGGGTGCGGATCGCGATGCAGGTGTCGACGTCGCCGGAGTAGGAGAGATAGCCGATGGCGCCGGCATAGGGGCCGCGCGCCTCCGGCTCCAGCTCGTCGATGATCTCCATCGCCCGGATCTTCGGCGCTCCCGAGACGGTGCCGGCGGGGAAGCAGGAGAGCAGCAGGTCGAGGCCGTCGCGCCCGCTCGCCAGCTCGGCTTCGACGCTCGACACGATGTGCATGACGTGGCTGTAACGCTCGACCTCCATGAAGGTCGGCACCCGGACGCTGCCCGGCATCGCGACGCGCCCGAGGTCGTTGCGGCCGAGGTCGACCAGCATGACGTGCTCGGCGCGCTCCTTGGCGTCGGCCAGCAGGTCCTCGGCCAGGCGGCGGTCGCCCGCCTCGTCCATGCCCCGCGGCCGCGTGCCGGCGATCGGCCGGGTGCTGATGTGGCGGCCGGTCTTGCGCACCAGCATCTCCGGCGAAGCGCCGACCAGCGCCAGCTCGGGCGCCTCCAGCAGCACCATGTAGGGGCTCGGGTTGACCATCCGCAAGGCGCGGTACAGCAGCAGCGGCTCGACGCGCCGCGGCACCTGGAAGCGCCGCGCCAGCACCACCTGGAAGATGTCGCCGGC
Organism: Thermoanaerobaculia bacterium; assembly: GCA_035603475.1. GTDB lineage: Bacteria > Acidobacteriota > Thermoanaerobaculia > Multivoradales > UBA5704 > JASLEW01. Next base: position 2,633 of record DATNKH010000067.1, on the reverse strand, counting down.
CGCGATGTGCTCCTTGGCGGTGAGCACGGCGCGGCGGTAGGCCGGACCGTCGAGGCCCTTCAGCTCGGGGGCGGGCAGCCGCGGCGTGCGGCCGGGCATGGCGACGCCGCCGCCGCCGCCGGCCGCGGTCAGCAGGCGCGACAGGCGCGACAGCTCGCGCTCGGCGGCGGCGACGCTGATCTCGTCCTCGATCTCGTTGGCGATCGCCAGCACCCGCTGGTAGGCGTGATCGAAGATGACCAGGGTGTCGAAGCGCGCCAGCAGGGCCACCGGCAGCTGGTGGGGATCGGGCGGGCGATGGGGCAGCCGCTCGAGCAGCCGGATCAGGTCGTAGCCGAAGTAGCCGACCAGCCCGCCGGTGAAAGGAATGGAGCCGGGCTCGGCCGAGATCTCCCCCAGCACCTGGCGCAGGGCGGCCACTGGCTCGCCGGGCAGCCGGCGGGTGCGCCCGTCGCGCTCTGCCTCCAGGCGGTCCGGGTAGAGCCGGTAGACCTCGCTCGGACCGGCGCCGAGGAAGCTGAAGCGCGAGACCTGCTCGCCGCCGCTGACGCTCTCGAACAGGAAGCGGAAATCCGACACCTCCGCCAGGCGCCGGTAGACCGCCAGCGGCGTCAAGCTGTCGGCCAGGAACTCCCGGATGTGCGGTGTCGCCCGGCGGGGGCGGCGGGGCCGCGACTTGCGACCCTGGCCTGATCTCTGACCCGGGCCGGCCTTGCCGGTCTGGCTGGACAGGCTGGCCTCGCCGCGGTTGGATGCCGAGGTGGAACCGGCCCGCGAGCGATGCCCCTTCGAGGGTCTCGTGGCGCTCATCGGACGCTCTCCCCGGCCGCGGCGGCGGTCGGGCCGTCCGTGGCGGGGGCGCCGCCGAAGTGACGGCGGACGAGCTCGGCCGCGAGCTCGCCGGGCGGCACGCCGCTGGCGAGGAGCAACACGAGCAGATGGTAGAGCAGATCGCAGCTCTCGCCGACCAGCTCGCCGCGGCGCTCCGGCCGGGCCGCGGCGGCGAGGGCCGCGACCACGGTCTCGACCGCCTCCTCCCCCACCTTCTGGGCCACCCGCTCGACGCCGGCGGCGAGCAGCCGCGCCGTGTAGCTGCGCTCGGGATCGGCGCCGCGGCGGCCGGCGGCGACCGCCGCCAGCCAACCCAGCTCGAGGGCCGCGGCGTTCGGCTCGAAGCAGCTGCGGGTGCCGCGGTGGCAGGCGGGGCCCGCAGGACGGACGCGCAGCAGCAAGGCGTCGCCGTCGCAGTCGGCCAGCGCCTCGATCACCGCCAGCGTGTTGCCGGAGGTCTCGCCCTTGCGCCACAGCGCCTGCCGCGAACGGCTCCAGAAGTGGGCCTGGCCGGTCGCCAGCGTCAGCTCCACAGCCCGCCGGTCGGCGTACGCCAGCATCAGCACGGCGCCGCTCGCCACGTCCTGGACGACCACCGGCACCAGCCCGCGCTCGTCATAGCGCAGCGCCGCCGGGTCGAGGAGCTGGCCCGGCGCCGAGCCGGGGGCCTGGCGCGCCGCCGCGGGAGTGGTTCCAGGTGCCGCCGGCAGCTCGCGGCCTGGTCCTGAAGCGACCTGCCGGCTGGCGGCCGGGCCGGGGTCCTTGCGCAGCGGCGCCGGGTCGAGGAGCTGGCCGGGCGCCGAGCTGACGGGCGTGCCAGGGTTCTGGCCCGGTGCCACCGGGTCGGTGGGATTCATGCGGGCTCCTCGCGCATCGGGAAGCCGGCTGCCGCGAGCGCGCGCTTGACCTCGCTCACGGTGCAGGTCCCCTGGTGGAAGATCGATGCCGCCAGCACCGCCGCGGCCCCGGCCGCCAGCGCGGCCGCCAGGTGCTCCGCGGTGCCGGCGCCGCCCGAGGCGATGAGCGGCACCGGCACCGCCGACGCGGCGGCGGCGATCAGCGACAGGTCGTAGCCGCCGCGCGTGCCGTCCCGATCGATGCTGGTGAGCAGCACCTCGCCAGCGCCCGCCGCGACGCCGGCCTCGATCCACTCCAGCGCGTCGCGGCCGGTCGGAGTGCGCCCGCCTTCGATGACGACCTCCCAGCCGGCGCCGGTGCCGGCGCCGGCGGCGTCGGCGCCGTGGGCCCGCCGCGCGTCGACCGACAGCACCACGCACTGGCTGCCGAAGCGGCGGGCCAGCTCGCCGATGAGCTCCGGACGGCGCACCGCGGCGGTGTTGACCGCCACCTTGTCGGCGCCGGCGCGCAGCACGCGGCCGGCGTCGGCGGCCGAGCGCACCCCGCCGCCGACGGTCAACGGGATGAACACCCGCTCGGCGGTGCGCCGCACCCAGTCGAGATCGGTGTCCCGTCCCTCCGGAGCCGCGGTGACGTCGAGGAACACGATCTCGTCCGCTCCCTGGGCGGCATAGCGCGCCGCGGCGTCCGCCGGATCCCCCTGGTCGGCGAGATCGCGGAAGCGAATCCCCTTGACGACGCGTCCCGCCGCCACGTCGAGGCAAGGGATCACCCGCCGCGTCAGGCCGCTCGGACCGGCGCCGGCCGCCGGTGCGCGGGAGCACGGCGCCAGGTCGTGGGTCCGCTTCCTGGTCGACCCACGACCCCACGCCAGGGCGGCCGCGAGATCGATCCGGCCCTCGTAGAGGGCGCGGCCAATGACGGCGCCGGCGATCTCGGGGAGG
>DATNKH010000066.1:0-26278 GCA_035603475.1 Thermoanaerobaculia bacterium | reverse complement strand
GTCTAAAGGGCTGCGGCGGAGGACTGCGACCCCCCGCCCATACGAGCCCAGAGGGAGGGAAGGGGGGTGGGGGGGCCTCGTGCCTCGCCTCGCCCTCGCTGAGGCAACGGACCCACTTCGGAGGGGCAGGATATGGTTGCGATATGAGGCCCAAGTCGGTGTTGGAGCGCCTGCAGGTGGTGCTGAACATGATCAAGTTCGAGCACACGCTCTTCGCGCTGCCGTTTGCCTTCATGGGAATGCTGCTGGGGGCGGGGGGGTGGCCGCCCTGGCGGACGGTGGGGTGGATCGTGGCGGCGATGGTCGGGGCGCGCAGCGCGGCGATGGGCTGGAACCGGCTGGTGGACCGGCGCATCGACGCCGCCAACCCGCGGACGGCCGGGCGGGCGCTGCCTGCCGGGCAGGTGACGCCGGCGTTCGTGGCCGGGTTCGTGGCGGTGAGCGCGGCGCTGCTGGTGGCGGCGGCGTGGCAGCTCAACCCTCTCGCCCTGGCGCTGTCGCCGGTGGCGCTCGCGGTTCTCTTGCTCTACTCCTACACCAAGCGCTTCACCTGGGCTTCCCACCTGGTCCTCGGCCTGTCGCTCGCCGGCGCGCCTCTCGGCGCCTGGATCGCGGTCCGCGGGGACGTCGCGGCGCCGCCGCTGGCGCTCGGCGGGGCGGTGCTGCTGTGGGTGGCCGGCTTCGACATCCTCTACGCGTTGCAGGACGTCGACTTCGATCGTCGCGCCGGCCTGTTCTCGGTGCCGGCGCGCTTCGGCGTGCGCGCCGCGTTGTGGCTCTCGGCCCTGCTGCACGGGGCGATGCTGCTGCTGCTCGCCTGGCTGCCGGGCCTCTACCATGCCGCGGCGGGTGCCCCCGGACTGGGGGCCGCCTACTGGGTGGGATGGGCCGGCTGCCTGGCGCTGATCTCCTACCAGCACGCGGTGGTGCGCCCGGGCGACCTGTCGCGGCTCGACGGCGCGTTCTTCCAGGCGAACGGCGCCCTGGCGGTCTGGCTCTTCGGCGCCACCGCAGTTGCTATACTCTGGCCTTGAGAGGGAGGTGGTCGCCCATGGAAGCAACGAGCCCGAGCCCGATCGCCGGCAGGCGCGCCTGGGACCCGATCCCCGGCCTCGACCCCGCCGCGTTCCCGGCGCCGTTGCGCGGCATCGCGGAGAAGGTCCGCGAAGGCGCGCGGCTGGACGAGGCCGAGGCCCTGACCTGCCTGACCACGCCGCACGTGCTCCATCTCGGCCGGCTGGCCGGTGCGGTGCGGCGGCAGCTCCATGGCGACGTCACCTACTTCAACATCAACCGACACATCAACCCGACGAACATCTGCGTCTACACCTATAACTGCAAGTTCTGCAGCTTCGCGGCGCTGCCGGGCGAGGCCCACGCCTGGCAGATGAGCCACGAGGACGTCTACGCCCACGCCCGCGAGCAGGGCGGCAACGACGTCACCGAGTTCCACATCGTCGGCGGGCTGCACCCCGACCTGTCCCTCGACTGGTACCTCGAGATGATGCGCGGCCTCAAGCAGCGCTTCCCGAGGGCCCATCTCAAGGCCTTCACTGCCATCGAGGTCGGCTGGTTCGCGAAGCGCGAGAAGCTGTCGATCGAGGAGGTGCTGCGGCTCATGCGCGATGCCGGCCTGGGCTCGCTGCCGGGTGGCGGCGCCGAGATCTTCCATCGCGAGGTGCGCGAGATCATCTGCGACGGCAAGCTCGACGCCGACGAGTGGATCGAGGTCCACCGCGTCGCCCATCGCATGGGCATCAAGAGCAACTGCACCATGCTCTACGGCCACGTCGAGAAGCCCGAGCACAAGGTGGACCACCTGCTCCGCCTGCGCGGGCTGCAAGACGAGACCGGCGGCTTCAACGCCTTCATCCCGCTGGCCTACCACCCCGAGAACAACTACATGGGGCTGAAGTACCACACCACCGGCCAGGACGACCTGCGCCACATCGCGGCCGCGCGGCTGGTGCTCGACAACATCCCGCACATCAAGGCCTACTGGGTCATGGTCACGCCGAAGCTGGCCCAGGTGGCGCTGCGCTTCGGCGCCGACGACATGGACGGCACGGTCGTCGAGGAGAAGATCTACCACATGGCCGGCGCCGGCACCGCCCAGCAGCTCAGCCGCTCCGAGCTCGAGCGGATCGTGCGCGAGGCAGGCTTCACGCCGGTCGAGCGCGACACGCTCTACAACGCCGTTACCCCTGTAGCTGCCACGGTTTGAGCCCCCAGGCGCCCGCCACCCTGGGGTATCACTACCTGGCGGTCGACGGACCCATCGGGGTCGGCAAGACCACCCTGGTCGAGATGCTGACCCGCCACTTCGAGGGCGTGAAGATCCTCGAGGACGTCGACAACCCCTTCCTCTCCGACTTCTACGCCGACCGGCCCGGGGCGGCCTTCCAGACCGAGCTCTACTTCCTGCTGTCGCGCTTCAAGCAGCAGCGCGACATCGGCCAGCGCGGGCTGTTCGACCGCCTCCTGGTCTCCGATTACACCTTCCAGAAGAGCCGCATCTTCGCCTACCTCAACCTCTCCGACGACGAGCTGATGCTGTTCGACAAGCTGTACGCCCTGCTCGAGCCGCAGGTGCCGGTGCCGGACCTGGTGCTCTACCTGGTCGCCGACGCGGACACCTGCATGGAGCGGATCCGCAAGCGGGCGCGCAACCTCGAGAAGCTGATCTCGCAGCACTACCTGGCAGAGTTGATCGACGCCTACAATCACTACTATCATTACTACGTGCGGTCCCCGCTGCTGGTGGTCGATACGCGACACCTGAACTTCCCCCAGCGGCCCGAGGACTTCGACGAGTTGCTGCACCGTCTCGCGAAGCCGATGAAGGGGACCGAGTACTTTCAACCGCTTGGATCCCACCAGGCCGGGAAGTAAGGCCCGTTCGGCACACCGCCGGGCCCCCGCTTCGACGACCCAGGGACCGAGACGGAGACCTCCAGCGCCGGCCGCCCCGCAACGCGGGGACGGCGCAGGCACCGGCACGAGGGCTGGCCACGGTGAGGGTCTGATCCGGTAGCGCCCCTCCCCGCCCATCGGATGATGGGGGATGACGGGGGGGCGGGACAGGCACCTCGAGCGCCATCGCCGGCCCTCGACCGCCGCCGGTCTGCCCGCGCCCGAGCCGGGTTCGCCCGAGCCCTTCCGTCTCCACAGGCGGAGGGGCTTTTGGTTTTTCAGGAAAGGAGAACCCGATGAGCCCGCAAGCGGAGGTCAAGAACGTCACGGTGCCGTGGGTGGCGGCGGCGCGCGAGCGCGCCGAGCCGCTGGTGATGGTCACCGCCTACGACTGTCCCCAGGGGCGGACCGCCGACGCCGCGGGCGCCGACATCGTCCTGGTCGGCGACTCGCTGGCGATGGTCGTGCTTGGCTACCCGGACACGCTCTCGGTCACCATGGAGGAGATGCTGCACCACGTGCGCGCGGTGCGGCGCGGGGTGAAGCGCGCGCTGCTGGTCGCCGACATGCCGTACGGCTCGTTCCACCTCGGGACCGAGCCCGCGGTCGGCAACGCCATCCGCTTCGTCAAGGAAGCCGGCGCGCAGGCGGTCAAGATCGAAGGCGCCCGGCCCGAGGTGGTGGGGGCGATGGTCGCGGCGGAGGTGCCGGTGATGGCCCACCTGGGCCTGACCCCGCAGTCGGTCCATCGTCTCGGCGGCTTCAAGGTCCAGGGCCGCGAGAGGGCGGCGCGGCAGGCGATCCTGGAAGCGGCGCTGGCGGTCGAGGCGGCCGGGGCCTTCTCGCTGGTGCTCGAGTGCGTGCCCGCCGACCTCGCCGCCGAGATCACCGGCCGGCTGGAGATCCCGACCATCGGCATCGGCGCGGGACCGCGCTGCGGCGGGCAGGTGCTCGTCTACCACGACCTCCTGGGGCTCGAGGAGCGGATCGCGCCCCGCTTCGTGCGGCGCTACGCGGAGCTCGGCAAGCTCTCGCGCGAGGGCATCGAGCGCTTCGCGGCCGACGTGCGCGGCGGCCGTTTCCCGGCGGCGGAAGAGAGCTACGGCGGCCTGCCGCCGGCAGCGGCCGCCGGCGGCGACGCCGTGCAGAAGGTGTACGGCTAGCGCGCCATGCTCTGCGTGCGAGACGCCGCGGCGCTGCGCCACGAGCTCGCCATGTGGCGGCGGCAGGGCGACACGATCGGCTTCGTGCCGACGATGGGGGCGCTGCACCAGGGGCACCTGTCGCTCCTGGGGCTGGCGCGCGCCCGGGCGAGGCGGGTGGTGGCGTCGGTCTTCGTCAACCCGACGCAGTTCGGGCCGGGCGAGGACTACAACCTCTACCCGCGGCAGCTCGGCACCGATTCCGTCCTGCTCGAGGGCGCGGGCTGCGACCTGCTGTTCGCGCCGGACGTCGAGACCCTCTATCCGCCCGGGCATTCGACCTTCGTCGATCCGGGCGGCCCGGCGCGAGGCCTGGAAGGCGAGCGCCGGCCGGGCCACTTCCGCGGCGTCGCGACGGTGGTCTGCGCCCTCTTCCACCTGGTGCGGCCCGAGGTGGCGGTGTTCGGCGAGAAGGACGCGCAGCAGCTCGCGGTGGTGAAGCGGCTGGTGCGCGACCTCCATCTCGGCGTCGAGATCGTGCCGGGGCCGACGGTGCGGGACGCCGACGGCCTGGCGCTGTCGTCGCGCAACGCCTACCTGTCGGCCGCCGAGCGCCAGGCGGCCACCGTGCTCCACCGGGCGCTCACGGCCGCGGCGGCGGCGATCGCCGCCGGCGAGCGGCGGGGCGACGAGGTGCGGCGGGTGCTGCGCGAGGTCGTCGGCGCGGAGCCGCTGGCGCGCCTCGAGTACGCCGAGGTGGTGGACGCGGAGAGCTTCCAGCCGGCGACGACGCTCGCCGGCCGGGTGGTGCTGCCGATCGCGGCGCACTTCGGCAGGACCCGATTGATCGACAACTTCCAGCTGGCGGTGGGCGAGCAGCCCGCCGCCGGCACGACCCGCTGACCAGATACCACGCTGACTACGCTGACGAAGACGAGAGAGAAGAGACCTATGCAACGGACACTGCTGAAATCCAAGATCCACCGCGCCACCGTCACCGAGGCGAACCTCGACTACCAGGGGTCGGTGACCATCGACCCGCTGCTGATGGAAGCCGCCGACCTGCTGCACTTCGAGCGCGTCGAGATCTACAACGTGACCAACGGCGAACGCCTGGCCACCTACGCCATCCCCGGCCGCCGCGGCGCCGGCGAGATCTGCCTGAACGGCGCCGCCGCCCACAAGGCGCGCCCCGGCGACAAGGTGATCCTCGCCAGCTACGCCGACTACGACGACGAGGCCGCCCGCCGCCACCGCCCCGCCCTGGTCTTCGTCGACGAGGCGAACCGCATCACCGGCGGCGAGCCGGCGCCGGAGCAAGCCGCTGCCCCGCCCTTGGGGAGCCTCCGAGCGTAGAGCCGGCTGGAGCGGGAGATACAATCCCTGAGCAGGAGGCAAGAATGAACACCACGCTCGCCACAGCCGACGCCACCGCCGTCGAGCCCCTCGTCGTCGCCGGCAGGACCTTCCGGTCGCGCCTCATCCTGGGGACCGGCAAGTACCCCGACTTCCCGACCATGGCGGCGGCGCTCGAAGCCTCCGGCACCGAGGTCGTCACCGTGGCCCTGCGGCGGGTCAACCTCGACGAGCGCGGGAAGGGCTCGCTCCTCGACTTCGTCGACCCCGAGCGCTACCTCCTGCTGCCGAACACCGCCGGCTGCTACACCGCCGACGAGGCCATCCGCACCGCGCGCCTGGCGCGAGAGCTCGGGGGCTGGGACTGGGTGAAGCTCGAGGTGATCGGCGATGCCAAGACCCTCTTCCCCGACAACGTGGCGCTGCTCGAAGCCACCCGGCGCCTGGTCGCCGAGGGCTTCGTAGTCCTCGCCTACACCAACGACGATCCGGTGGTCTGCAAGAAGCTCGAGGATCTGGGCGCCGCGGCGGTCATGCCCCTGGGCGCCCCGATCGGCTCCGGCATGGGCATCCGCAACCCCGCCAACCTCCGCATCATCCTCGAGCAAGCCAACGTCCCCATCATCGTCGACGCCGGCGTCGGCACCGCCAGCGACGCCACCCTTGCCATGGAGCTGGGCGCTCAAGGCGTCCTCATGAACACCGCCATCGCCGGCGCCGCGGACCCCATCCGCATGGCCAGGGCCATGAAGCTGGCCGTGGAGGCCGGCTGGCTCGCCGCCAACGCCGGCCGCATCCCCAGGAAGCTCTATGCCTCCGCCTCCTCGCCGCTGACCGGCCTGCTCGAGTGAGGCCGGCCGGCGGGCGGCGCCGTCAACCTCACTCTTGCAGGTCCACGATCAGGCAGCCGATGTCTCCTGACACCACGCTGTCAGGAGCACCCTTCCAGACTCTCTCCGGATCGGGCAGATGACGCCGCCCGACACCCACCAACCCTAAGGAGAGACGTCATGAGCAACGCCCTGAACTGGTTCGAGATCCCGGTGACCGACCTCGCCCGCGCCAATCGCTTCTACGGCGCCCTGCTGCGCTCCGAGCTGCGGGAGGAAACCTTCAACGACGTGCCGATGGCGTTGCTGCCCTACCAGCAGGGCGGCGTCGGCGGCGCCCTCGTGCGTAACGACCAGCTCGCTCCGAGCGCGCAAGGAACCGTCGTCTACCTCGACGCCGGCGACGACCTCGACGGCGCGCTGGAGCGGGTGAAGGCCGCCGGCGGCAAGGTGGTGATGGGCCGCACCCACATCTCCGATGACATCGGCTCGATCGCCTTCTTCGTCGACACGGAGGGCAACCGCGTCGGCCTCCACGAGCGGCCCAGCCCGAGCTAGAGGCCGCAGCGTGCCGGTTCGGCCCGCCGCGGGTAAGCTACCCGCCATGCGGCGGGCCGACCGGCTGTTCCAGATCGTCCTCTGCCTGCGCCGCCGCCGGGTCGTGACCGCACGCGACCTGGCGCGCGCGCTCGAGGTCTCGGAGCGGACGATCTACCGCGACGTCCAGGAGCTCAGCGCCTGCGGCATGCCGATCGAGAGCGCCGCGGGAGTGGGCTACCGGCTCCTTCGCGGCTTCGACCTGCCGCCGCTGATGTTCGACCGTGAAGAGCTGCAGGCCCTGCGTCTCGGCGCCCGCATGGTCCGCTCCTGGGCGGACCCCGACCTCTCCCAGGCGGCCGGCAACGCCCTGCGCAAGATCGAGGCCGTCCTGCCGCCCGAGCTGGACAGCGCGAACGAAACCCTTTTCGCGCCTCACCTCCATCCCTACCCCGTCCGCCTGGTAGGCCTCCTGCGCCGCGCCGCCGCCGACCGGCAGAAGGCACGCATCGGCTACACCCGTCCCGACGGCGACGTCTCCGAGCGCACCGTCCGCCCCCTGGGCCTCTTCTACTGGGGAGCCGCCTGGACCCTCCTCGCCTGGTGCGAGCTGCGCCAGGACTTCCGCAGCTTCCGCCTCGACCGCATCGGCGAAGCCAAGGTCACCGAGGAGCCCTTCCAATCCGAGCCCGGCAAGACCCTGGAAGATTTCCTTGCCCGCCTCGGATCAGGAGGCGCCGCCGTCACGGCACGGCAGGCTTGAGCTGGAACAATCTCGAAGACCTGCCCGCGCAGCCCGCCCCAAGGGTCCTAACGGCCCGGACGCGCCGGCCACCGCTCTTGCAGGCCCAAGCCGCCATCCTCTACAATGCCCCTTCCGCACGGCCCTCCGTGCCCGTGCACCCATAGCTCAACTGGATAGAGCGACAGACTACGGATCTGTAGGTTGGGGGTTCGACTCCTCCTGGGTGCACCACCTAACCCTAACAATCTAAGTCATTTATGCTGGCTCGCCTTCAGCGGCCCTGGCTGTGGAGTTTGCCAGGGGCGAATGGGGGGCGAAAGGGAACGCCGCTTGAAGGCGGCGGCTCCGCGATCCCGCCAGCACGTCCGCCTGCCGGAGCAGCGGGGCCCTGTCTTGTCCTGTGGAACTCGACCGCCGGCCGCGTCGGGCCCCTGCCTCTCGCACTAGGGCCGCGCTCCATGCCGGCTCCGAGGGTCTTGGCTCGCGGCAGCGTTCCCTTCGCTTCGTACTTCGTCGCTGGGGCCAATGGCGGTGTGGAAAGCGGAGAAAGTTGGGCGTGCCTGAGTCGCAGGCTCTTCCCTTCTTGAGCCTCGTCCGGTATAGTTGGTGAAATCCTAATGCGGAGGAGGCGCCGGAATGAAACCGATCCCGGTCCGGGCGAGGACCTTCTCGGAGCTGCTACCGCCGTCGTTGCGATTTGCCAGAACCCGGCGGTTTCTCGGACGAGCGGCTACCGCCCTGTTGGGGGCGCTAAGTCTCGGCCAATCGGCGACGGCCGGCGTTGCTGGCGGCGCCACACCTGCAGTATCGCCCGCGATCGTCATCGAGAACCGAAGTAGGAAAGCAGTTATAAGCAAGCTCGTGCTACGACTCGGGAACGCTGCCGCATTCCTGCGTAGCGGACACGTCTCCCACGCCTCTCATTCGTCGCACAGCTCCCACGCTTCACATGCCTCCCACTACTCTTCAAGCGGAGGCTCAGCCACGCCGCCCTCACCCGCTCCTTCGGCGCCGCCGGAATCCTCTACTACCAACCTCGTCCAGAGCGAGCACCACGTAAGACTTACCATTACAGGCATTGACCTCAAGGCGCACAAGATCACGGGCCGGGACCCTCTCGATGCCGAGTGGGTCTTCTACTACCAACCCGATGTGGATATCCGGCTGCTCCGGCCAACGGAGCACGTGACCAAGCTGAACCACCTCTCCCGCTTTCCCTTGCACTGGAACAATAAGGTCACGATCAGGTGGAAGGACGCGGACAAGGTAGGCGAGCAGGTCTATGCCTCTGAACTCACACCAGAGGGCACAAAACCGTGACGCAAGAAACAGCGTTGCAGGCCATTACATTCGGCACCGGTGCCGCAACCCTCAGGATCGACACTTCGATTTACGCCATTCCCGTCGCGTTGAGGGCTTGTTACAAGTTCACTGATCGCGCGTACGTCTTCGTTGCTCGCGAGGGTGCGACGCGAGGAATGCTTCTGGTGACCCTCGCTGCGAAGGCGCTTGGCACGCAGCCTTCCGTCCTCATTGGCGACCTCGCCAACGAGCTAATAGATCAAAGATTACGTCAGGATATCGCCGACGAAACCGCTCCCCTACGCGAATTGATCGTGGCACAGGCGTTCGCCGAGGGTAACCTCTTCGACGTACAGCGAGATGACGGAGACTACCTCAGAGATCCTCTCGGCGTGGGCAAGCCTCGCTAGTGGAAACGCGGCTGAGCTGCCGCTCTCCAGCGACCTCTACCCACTTACGAGTGTCGAGGCCGCAGTTGCGGCCTTTGCTGGTCTCTGTCGCGTCACCGTCGTCGCTCGCACAAGATCTGCATATCGGCTAAGGCTCCAAGCTGAACCCGCGTGCGGCCATGCACCCATTGCTGTCGTCGGTTCCTTCCTGAACTATCTCCTCCAGTATACGTGGGCACCAGCAGTGCCGCCCATGAAGACGCGCGGTGTCTGAATCGCGCTTTCACCCCCTCGAACACTACCAAAGGTCATCTACGGCCTATCGGCTTTTGCCGTTCCGTTACATGCGGTGGCAAGGCGGCGAAGTGCTCCTCGTCAATGAAGCCGGCGAGCACCTTTTCATGGACCCCCTCGCTTTCGGGGAGTTCGCAGCACACCGCCTACCACCTTCCTCGCTGGTCTATGGGGACCTGAAGGCTCGGCATTTTCTTGCTGACGGACCACTTACCATCCCGCTCGAGCTGCTTGCCACAAAGGTGCGCACCAAGAGGAGTTTCCTAGATGGCTTCACCAAGCTCCACCTGTTTGTAATCACGCTGCGCTGCGACCACTCGTGTCCCTATTGCCAGGTTTCCAGAGTCAGTGGAAACAAGAAACGTTTCGACATGAGTCCCTCTATCGCCGAGCGGGCCATCGAGCTGTTGTTCCGTTCTCCTTCACCCAGTCTCAAGGTCGAGTTCCAAGGTGGGGAGCCCCTGCTTAATGTCGAGCTGCTCCGCTTTATCGTTGAACGTGTTGCAGCTCGCTGCGAGAGTGAAGGGCGAGAAGTTGAATTCGTCGTCGCCACTAACCTAGCGCTGTTGACCGACGACATACTTTCCTTTCTTGCCCAACACCGTATTCTGATTTCCACCTCGCTCGACGGTCCACAATTCCTGCACAACGCCAACCGCCCACGCCCAGGAAACGACAGTCATCAGGTAACCGCGAGAAACGTGGCGCGTGCGCGAGAGGCATTGGGCATGGACCGCGTGTCAGCGCTGATGACCACGACCGAACGTAGTCTCGACTACCCGAGGGAGATCGTCGACGAATACGTGAGGCTCGGCTTCGGTGCGATCTTTCTACGCTGGATTAGCCCTTACGGCTTCGCCGTGCGGACCGGCCTGGCGGCACGATACCAGACGGCGCAGTTCCTGGAATTCTATCGCACCGCGCTTGACCGTATTATTTGCGTCAACCGTAGCGGTGTGGCGTTCAAAGAGGTCTATGCCGAACTTCTCCTTCGCAAGATCCTCACTCCTTTCCCGACTCATTACGTCGACCTTCAATCACCTGCCGGGGCAGGCATTGGTGCGGTCGTCTATAATTACGACGGCGATGTGTATGCGTCTGACGAGGCACGAATGCTCGCGGAGATGGGGGATCGGACCTTCCGGCTTGGGAATGTGTTCCGTGACTCCTACGAGGAGATCTTTGGCGGCGACGTTTTGCGGGACCTTACGGCGGCCTCGGTCCTCGAATCACTTCCGGGTTGCACCGATTGCGCTTTCCTTCCCTATTGCGGCGGAGATCCGGTCTTCCATCACCGGACGCAGGGGGACCCCATCGGGCACCGCCCAACAAGCGCCTTCTGCGAACGTAACATGGGAATTCTTCGGCACCTGTTTGGCCTGATGCACAAGGGTGATCCGTTCACCGAAGGCCTCTTGACGTCCTGGGCCACAGGCGTGGACCCAAGGGAGTCCCGATGAGCGTCAGGCTAACGGCCCACGGTACAGCAGGACCAGGCCTGCATGAGACGGTGTTGGGCAAGGTCTGCCGGATGGCGCAACCTGCGGAACGGCGCGGGAATTACTTGTTGCTGCTCGATGAACCTTTCGCGCCCGGAGGGCCGAAACCCGACCTTTCCGGTTACGCCGGTGTAGTGGCGGGGTTCGGACTTCCCGCGACGTTGCGAGCGAGCTGCGGAGTACCTCTTGTCGACGGCGTGACGCCGCTCGACCACTTGCGAGACGAGGATGTCGTGGCGCTTCACCCCAATGGCCTCGTCCGCACCCATTTCCGGGTGGGCTCGGCACACAACTTCCTTTTCGCTACCGCACGTTGCAATAGCTACTGTCTGATGTGCTCGCAACCGCCACAGCGCGCTGACGACACTGCGCGCCTGCGTGAACACCTGCGCCTGCTTGAGCTGATCGACCCCGCAACAGAGCAGCTCGGCATCACTGGCGGCGAGCCAACGCTCCTCAAAGATGGACTCCTGCTGATTGTGCGGCGAGCGAAGGAACAACTCCCCGGCACCGCCCTCCACATCCTATCGAATGGACGACTGTTCTATTACGGGTCCTTCGCTCGTGAGTTGGCGGCTATCGGGCATCCAGATCTAATGATAGGAGTGCCGCTGTACTCCCCGCTTGATGCTGAGCACGACTACGTTGTGCAGGAGGCTGGCGCCTTCGATCAGACTGTCGTCGGTCTCCAGAATCTCGGCCGTTTCGGGGTGCCGGTGGAAATCCGCGTTGTAGTTCATCGGCAGACGTTCTCCCGCCTGCGAGAGTTAGGCGAGTTCATCTACCGGAACTTCGCATTTGTGGCCCAAGTCGTGTTCATGGGTCTTGAGCGCACCGGCTTCGCTGTGTCGAACTTCGCAGATCTTTGGATCGATCCGTGGGAGTACCGGAAGGAGCTGGGGGCTGCAACCACGTTCCTAGCCCTACGTGGCGTGGAGGTGGGGATCTACAACCTGCCCCTCTGCCTCGTTCCCCAGGAACTCTGGCGGTTCTGCCGAAGGTCCATCTCAGATTGGAAGAACGAGTATCTGCCAGTGTGCGAGACCTGCGCCGTCCGCCGCCTCTGTGGCGGGTTCTTCAGCTCGGCTCTACCAAGAGCGCTCAGCCAGCACATATTGCCTATTGTATCCGAACCGATGTCGGTAGGGGCGGTGCAAACCAGAAGTGCGGGCTAGAGACTCCGCGGTCGTTTGCGAGGCCAGCAGCCTCCCCACCGGCGCAAAGCGCAAGTCCGGCCGTGCGCTCGATCTGCTGGTCTGCGCCAGTCCACCAAAACGCGGGCAGAAACCGGCAATTTGTCGAAACCGACTTCGATCCGAACACCGCGAACTGGGAGCATCCCGGCGGCCGGCTCTTGTGGACCGAGAAGGGGAGGGGATACACTCCTATGGTCGTTGCCGGCGGTTTTACGGCTAAGGGCCTCAACCGTGGATAGAGCCGAGGAGGCTAATGAGATGGAACGTGCGAGATGGCAGCAGAAGGTAGTTGCCGACCCTGCGGTGCATCATGGGGAGCCCTGCATCAGAGGGACCCGTATTCCCGTTCGGATGATTGTCGGTAGCCTCGCCGACGGCATGACGGTCGAGCAAGTCATAGGGGAGTACCCGCAACTGGCGCCAGAGGATGTATTCAGCGCTTTGGCTTATGCCGCCGAAGTGCTGCACGAGGAGAGCCTGGTTCCGCTTCTAATTGAAGGCGGTCCTGGTGCGAATCAAGGTCGATGAGGACCTGCCGCGCGCTGCCGTGACCCTATTGCGGCAGGCTGGCTTCGATGACACTAGGTCTGTTGTGGAGCAGGAGATGGGTGGTTGGAGCGATTCCTCGGTTTGGCAGGCCGTCCAGGATGAAGGCCGGTTTTTCATCACTGCCGACAAGGGTTTCGGTGACATCCGTGTCTATCCACCGGGCGAACATGCGGGAGTTCTGCTGCTGCGTCCAGACGCCGACGGCATCCAGCCAGTGCTTGACCTCCTTCGAGGGATGCTTGAAGCCGCCGATCTTTCGTCGCTCGAGAGAACGCTCAGTGTCGCTACCGCGAAGGGCTTGAGGACTCGCCGGCTGTAGGCCCCGGTCCGGGCCGCCCGCAGGCATGGGAGCAGGACCGGGCCGGAGCGAAAGATCTATGAAGAAGGCTAAGTCCGAAGCCAACGATTGGCTACGTCCGGAGTACAGGCGCTCGGAGCTCGGAGAGATCGTCCGCGGCAAGTATGCCCGGCGCCTCGCCGAGTCGACCAACATCGTCGTTCTCGACCCCCAGGTGGCCAAGGCATTTCCCACCGACGACGCGGTGAACACGGCGCTACGGGGTCTGTTGGAGCTGGCGCGCTCCTCGGCGCGCCTGCCGCGGCGCTCGCCAAAGGGGGCGCCGAAGCGTGCCCACGGGACCTAGTGGCAACGCCCAGGCCGGGCGGAGCTGCCTCTCCGGAGAGGCCCCTCCCTCTGCGCGGGGTATGCCCAGGCAGTTCCCATCTTGGAGGCCGCGCCGCTAAGCCGTTCTGATGCTTCACTCCGCCCGCGAGTAGTTGGTCTCCGGTAGAGCCCGACGCGTCGGCAGGACAGGGCGCTCTAGCACTCTCAAAGCGTGGCGCCTAACCCTTGTCTATCCCAACCTTTGAAGCTGGAGGTGGCACATGCCGCAGGACAGTCAGGATCTCGTGATCGGCTTTCCCCTTTTCCATGACGCCGATCTGCTGGATGTCATGGCGCCACTGGAAGCGCTGGGATTCTTGCAGCGGCCAAGGGCAAGGATGACGCTCGTCGGACCCGAGGCCGGCAAGCCGGTGACGCTGAATCCAGGCGAGACGCGAGTGCTGCCGGACGCCGGATTCGAGGACTGCTCGGATCTGGACGTGATGATCGTTCCGGGCGGCATGGGTCTGGTGAAAGCCCTCGGCGACCAGCGCTACGTCACCTTCCTTCGCAAGCATGCGCGCGAGGCCCGATATGTCGTGGGAGTCTGTGCCGGCGCCTTGGGACTGGCTTGCGTCGGACTCCTGAACGGTCATGTAGCCACGACGCACTGGGCCTTCCTCGGCGTTCTCGGCCTCTTTCCGGAGATCACCGTCGCGCCGGGCTACCCGCGTTACGTGATCAGCGGCAACCGCATGACGACCGGCGGCGTCACCTCGGGACTGGACATGGCGATTGCTCTCTGCGCGCTGCTGGGCGGCGACGACGAGGCCAGGCAGGTGGAGCTTCTTCTCCAGTATGCCCCGCGCCCTCCCTACGGCGCCGGCGATCCAAGCGTCGCCGACCCGACCACCTGGGCCCATGCCTCTCTCCGCCTGGAAACCCTGCGCACGGACCGCGCGGCCTTCGTCCGCAAGCTCCTCGGCCTGAAGCCCATTCCCCCGAGTCTCCCGGCCGAAAGCGACTGACTTCGGCGACCCGGACCATTCAGAGATGCAACCCGGCCCCTCTCCCGAAGGAAAGGGGCTCGAGGAAAGAGGGTGTGGAGAGTAGGGGGTGCCGCAGCGAAGCGCTTAGGCGTGGATAAACCGGGTAGTGTTCAAGTGCGCGACCGGTGAAATTGGGTATCCCCCTGCGAGCTCCTTGATCTGGTGTGATCCCAGGGGGAGCAGGGTCTCTTTGTTGATCCTCAACTTCTTCAAGTCGGTCTTCTGCTTCTTCATCGTCGGTTCTCCTTTCCCCGACCGCTCTTGGTGGCCAGGAATGAACGTTCACCTAAGCATGAAGGTGCGCGAGGCCACGGAAATAGCGCCCGGGGTTCTCGCAGGATGCGTTTCAGGATAGGGGCTCCAGGCGGAGAGGAGAGAGCAGAAGAAGCCGGTCCCACAGGGGATCGACGCCGGTCGCGGCGCCCAGCAGGACGAGGCCGATGCCGCTGGCGCCTCCCAGGAAGCTCAAGTCCGCACCGCGCGGTTGGCCCGCTGGATCCACCGGCGAGAACCCGCCGACGCCCATCCCGGGCGCGCGCATTTCCAGGAGGCGAAAGATCTCCCGGCGGGCAGCGCGCCGGAACACCGGCCGGCCCGTCTGCTGGTAGAGGCGCGCGAAGATCTGCGCGTAGCCCGCCGGTCCGAAGCCGATGCCGGGATGGCGCGCCGGCAGCTTGTCCATGCGCGCGGCCTCCCGTGCGGCCACCGAGAGGGCTTCCTCAAGGAGGTCCGCGTCTCCGAGCGCGCGGGCGGCGTGGGCAAGCGCTGCGGCAATGCCCGCATCCGCGTAGGCCCACCCCGGGTCGAGGCCCTGAGCTACCGGCGGCCGCCCTGGAGCGACCGCCCAAGGAAAGGTGCGCGGCCCGCCGTCCGGCAGGCGCTGTCGGCGCAGCCAGTGGGCCGCGTCGAGCAGCAGCGGGCGAGCCGTGTCGCGTTCGATCCCCTCCTCCATGGCGCCGGCCAGGAAGGCGATCACGCCCGCGACGCCGTGCGCGAGCCCCAGGTTGAAATGGCCCTCGGGGAACCAATTCCGGTCCCCGCTCTGCGGAGGGGTATGCCAGGCAAGACCCTCGGCGGCGACCAGGTTGCGTGCCGCCAACCGCTGGACGGCCCTCTCCACCAGTGGGCGGCTTCCGGATTCGAAGCCGTACACCCCCAGCCCGAGGAGCCCGTCGAGCAGATCGTACGGCTCAGCGATGTTCCCGGGGCCCTGCAGGTACCCAAGCAACTCTTCGTCGAGGGCCTGCGTGGCGTCCGCGGCGCCCTCGACCCCGAGCACCCTCGCCGCGTGATGGAGGATCCAGGCAAGTCCGGCGGCGCCGCGATGGAGGCTCATCGGCAGCCGCTTGCCGCCGCCGGCGAGGTCGATGGCGGCGTCGAGCAGGGTCTGCGCCGCCAGGGCGTCGCCGGTCTCGCCCCTGGCTCGCGCCAGGTAGGTCAGGCACAGAGCTGAGGACGCCAGGTCCCAGACCGATGCGGAGCTCTGCGGCGGCGGGAGGAGCGTGCGGAGATCGCTGACGATAGCGTCGACCGCCGTCAGGGCCCGCCGGCGATCCTGCCAGGCGAGAAGAGGACGCCACGAGGACGACCCGCGCACCCGCCGGGCAGGCACGTCCTTCTTCATCTCGGGCCTCTCTCGTGGGCAGCGCCCAGGTTCGTACTGCTGGGATCCAACGCGCCTACAAGGAATAGGTGCCGAGTTGGGGTGAAAGGGGCCGGGCCGCGCCGCAGGAGGGCATGCGCGGGCGGCGCGGCTAGCCGCCCGCGTGGGGCACTCAAGCGGCCCGTATACGAAGCGGGTAGGAGGTCAGAGTGTGCAGTTCGAGCACCCGCTTTGACACGTGCGGCAAGCCGTGAGGTCGCAGCTCGTCGTCGCGCCGCCATCGACCTCGTTCAGGAGGTCCTTGTCCAGGTGACGCAGAGTCTCTTTGGCGAGCGAGAGGCGCTTGACTGGTTTCTTCATCGTTCTCTCCTCAGAATGGCTCCCGGGCGATCACGACCGAGCTTCCACCGGCGCGGCAGCGGCGCGGCTGCGAGTCGACCGCAGGAGCACAATGGTCACTTAGACGCTATCACGATAATGGGACCTGGTGGCTCGTGATCCGGGGCGCCGGCACGCTCCGCCCCTCGCGGCGCACTCCTCCAGGTAGGGGGGCGCGGCCATCGCGCCCAGGAGGTGACGATGAACAAGAAGAAGAAGCCGCAGCCCCGCCTTGTCTTGAGCCGGGAAACGATGCGCCAGCTGAACCAGCGCGAGCTGAACGCGGCCAACGGCGCTCTCGGCTCGTACCGGAGCTGCAACTTGCCGTACACCGACTGCCCGCTCTGTGATCCGGGCCCGTAAGGGTGCTCGACTGACAGGCGGCGACGGCGCGCTGGCTGAAGCCGCCGCCGGGATCGGACCGGCCACCGGGCGGTGTCGCGGGTTAGGCCGCCTCTCGGGGCGGCCGGTCAGGGCGTCAGCAGGTGGGCTTGGTCGAGCAGGTGTAGGTGTGGCAGATGTTACCGGTAGAGTAGTTGTACCCACCAGGCACGGCTCCCAGCGCCGCGGCGTCGAGACGGCGCACGGTCTCGCGATCGAGAACGATCCTCTTCTGCTGCTTCTTCATGTATGTCTCCCTTGCGCTGTGCGCATTGGTCGAAGGCTGCACACCTTCTCCTAGTAAGGTGAGGTGCGCGCGCCTGGCGGAGACACGGCAGGTCGGGCTTTGGTTCTGCGGCGTTGCGGAGGTAAGCTCGGCGCATCCGGAGCCGCATGCGCGACGCAATGAGGGAGGGCGATATGCCGCGGGTTTGCCGTCTGGTGATGACCGTCCTGGGCTTCGCGATGCCGTGGGTTGCGGGAGCTGCGGCCGGGGCGCCGGCACACACGGGGGCCGCGAAGGCGGCGGCTGGCCTGGATGTGAGGCTGTCGCTGGCAGAAAACGAGTGGAACCTCGAGCTCCTGCCGGCGAACCCCGGCGCGGTAGGCGAGGTGCGCTACCGGCAGGCCGACTCCGGGGACGCCGCCTGGCACCGGGTCGACGAGTGCAACTGCGCCAGGCTCGGCGCCCTGGCTCCCGGCCGGCACCGCGTGGAGATCGCGGTGGCCGGCAAGGCAGGCGGCACTGCGGAGGCGACCTACACCTTCTCGTTCGATCCGGATAAAGAGGTCGTACTTCTCGCCAAGGACAACCTGGCGAGGAGCCATCACTGGGTCTCCTTCGACGATCGGCCACGCTACAGCTGGTCGCTGAGTTTCGTCCAGCCGGTGACCTTGCGCGACGCGCTCCGGGAGGTGCGTTGGTCGCTCGACGGCTGCACCCTCGACCGGCGCTTCCCGCTGGGAGAGCCCTCTCCACCGGGGAACTACGCCCTCCCGCACGCCATCGGTCACGACCAGAAGCTCGCCGAGCGCGTGCCGGTGAGCGCCAGGTTCGTCTGCGTGCAGCTGGTCTTTCGCGACGGCTCGACGAGCGAGGAGCGGCGTATCTATCGGGACCGGCCGTTCCCGCCGCCGCCGGAGCCCGCCGAGAGTGTGCCGGCGACCGCCGCCGCAGCCCCGGCGATGCCGGCGACCCCGTCGACAGCGGTGGCCACGGCGGCCGTGGCGCCTGCAGACGCCGCGGCGAAGTCCGCGCGCGCGGCGGCGGGCGTTCCGCCCCCAGCGGCCGTGAGGCTCGACCCACAGCGCTCGAACGGGGGCTGGCTGCTCAGGTTCGAGACCCCCAGGACGCGGGACCTGCGCGAGATCCACTATCGGCTGGACGAGGCTGCGGAGTGGCAGACGACCGGTACCAGCGCCAAGGTCAACCTCGACCGCCAGGAGCGCTTGCCGCGCACCTTGGTGAGCGTCGACCCGCGCTGGGTCACGCCCGGGCGCCATCGCATCGAGGTCGAGTTGATCGATTGGCACGGCACCAAGTCGGGGCCCTACACTCTCTGGTTCGATCCCGAAGCCGAGGTCCTGGCCGCCGCCAAGCGCCTGGCGGTCAACCCGAAGATGCACTGGGTTTCGTTGCGCGACTACAGCGGGAAGCGTCTGGCCTACTTCGATCTGTCCTTCAAGGACGCTCTGCGCGAGATCCGCTACTCATTCGACGGTTGCGCCTTGGACCGCCGGTTCCCCTTCGACAGGTGGACCGACCTCTCCCAGCCGCCGCGCTATACCGAGAAGAGCGACATGGTCCTACCCGAGGGCACCTCTTCGGTCTGCGTGCAGCTGCTCTTCCGCGACGGCGAGGTCGCCGCGCCACGCCGCTTCGGCATGAGCGGCGAGGTAACGCCCTGATCCTCAACGGAATCGGCGTCGAGGCGAGCGGCGACGATTAGGCAGAGGCTCCTTACCTCTGGCATCCTGGCCCTTCATTGCCAAGCCTGACATCGGAGATCGTCGATCGGCGCCTCGTGGCGCAACGGATCTCGAGCGGTGCGCTCGGCGAGCCCGGCGCCGTGGTCGCCTGGCTCGGTGCGGTGCAGGCCCAGGACTACCGGGCCGCATTGTGGGCCATTGGCCTTCGCACCACCGACGCGCGCGAAGCGGATGTGGAGCGGGCGATCGCAGACCGACGCATCGTCCGCACCTGGCCGATGCGGGGTACGCTGCACTTCGTCGCCGCCAACGACGCGCGCTGGATGACCGAGCTGCTGGCGCCTCGCCGGGCCGCGGCCGGGGCGGGTCGCCTGCGCGCGCTCGGTATCGACGAGCGCGTCCTGGCTCGCGCCCGCCGCGTGCTGGTCCGGCATCTCGAAGGTGGCCGCCAGCTCACGCGGCCGGCGGCGTATCGAGCCTTCGAGCGCGCCAGGCTCGCGCCAGGTGGGCAGCGCGGGCTGCACATGCTCTGGCGGCTCGCGCAGGACTGCTTGATCTGCTTCGGCCCACGCCAGGGCAAGCAGCAGACCTTCGTCCTGTTCGAGGAGTGGCTGCCGCGGGCCCGGCGCCTGCCGCGCGAGGAGGCGCTCGCCGAGCTGGCCCACCGCTACTTCAGCGGGCACGGCCCCGCGACGCTCCGCGACTTCGCCTGGTGGTCGGGACTGAAGGTGGCGGACGCACGTCTCGCCGTCAGCCTTGCCGGCAGGCGGCTCCAAGAGGAAATGGTCGACGGCGAGCTCCACTGGTTCACCGATCTCCCGGCGCCGCGAGTCGCCGCGGATGATCGGGCCTATGCCCTTCCCGCGTTCGACGAGTTTCTCGTCGGTTACACCG
This sequence comes from Thermoanaerobaculia bacterium, assembly GCA_035603475.1. Lineage (GTDB taxonomy): Bacteria > Acidobacteriota > Thermoanaerobaculia > Multivoradales > UBA5704 > JASLEW01. The sequence continues at coordinate 6,688 of DATNKH010000066.1, read as the reverse complement.
ACCGCAGCGCCGCCCTCGATGCAGCCGCGTCGCGCCTGGTGATCGCCGGCGGGATGTTCAAGCCGGTCATCGTCGCGGGCAGCCGCATTCTCGGCACCTGGCAGCGCCGCACCGGACGAGGCGAGGTCGTGTGCTCGATCGCACCGTTCGCGAAGCTGCACGAGGCGACGGTGAGGGCCTCGTTCGCTGCGCTCGAGCGGTACGCGCGCTTCGTGGGGCTCGACCTGCGCGAAGGCCCGGCCGTCAGTCTTCGACGACGTTGACCTCGTGGGCCTCGTCGAGGTACGGCCAGTCGAAGGCGCGGATCTGGTCCTCGAGGACGCGTGCCGGCACGGGATGGGCGCGAGTACGGTTGCGAGCCACGAGCTCCGGCTCGGCCACCTGGAACGCCACCAAGGTCACCAAGGCGCGGTAGTCGAACCCTAGCCCCAGGAGCGCCGCCCGGTGCCCGCGGCGCAGGCAGGTCGCGTCCCAGATCACGTCGCGGTGCCGGCGCAGGGCTTCCTTGAGCAGATCTCTAGCCTGATGGACGACTCTGCCGTTATCTGACTGGACGCCGCGGCGGCCGCTCAGCTGGGTGCGGATCTCGTCCAGGGCGATCACCGTGGCATCCGATCCATGCGCGCCCACCCAGGTCGACTTGCCCGAACCGCTCGGTCCGCAGAGCACGACCAGGTGCGAGAATCCGTCGCGATATCGATACGACCTGGCGATTGCCTCCTCCGGAGTAGAGATCGTCCCATTCTCGAGGTCGCGGATCGCGCTGCAGACCGCCAAGCGACGAAAGCGAGGTGAGCCCGAAGCGAGCTCGCCGTCGATCTGCCGCTCCACGTCGCGGTACGGATGGCGGTTGCCCCAGGCGCCGTAGTCCTCGGCGAAAAGGCGGAAGAGCTCGATCTGGTCTAGCTGTGAGCGCAGGTCGGGGCAGACGCGGCCGCGCATGTCGGCACGGCAGAGGTGATAGAGGAGATCGAGGTCCGCCAGCCGGGCGAGCCGCAGGTACTCTCGGGCCGGCCTGGACTTGAGGACCAGGAACCTGGGCTCGTGGTGCAGGCCGACGAGCGCCAGCACCTCCCGCGTCACGGCTGCGGGAAGCTCGAGCGCCGAGAGCTTGAGCGCCAGGTACGAGCGGCCGCGATCGGCGTGAGCGGGCGAGACCATCCGCATCCGGCAGTCGATCTCGCGCTCCCGGGTGACGAGCGGCTTGCCCACGTCGTGCAGCACGGCGGCCAGGACCAGCGCGAGGCGCCGCTCGGCTCCGACCGCGGCGCCGCCGGCCGCCAGCTCCTCGTAGGTGGCCGCCAGCACGCGCTGGGTATGCTCGCGCACGTCACCCTCGGCGTGCCAGTCGGCGTCTTGCGGCGTGGCGCCGAAGCGGGCGACCAAGCCGATGGAATCGACGAGCGCCTCGGCCAAGGCGTCGAAATCGGGTGAGGCGCCCGCGGCGATGGCCTGCCAGAGCTCGTGCATCACCGCTCCTCGCCGGCGGCGAGCCGGTTGGGAACGACCTCGGAGAACATCCAGTGCTCGTCGGTCTGCACGTGGCCAGTGCGCACCCACTTCGCGACGTGGCGGCCAAAGTCGTCGTACGCGAAAGCCGCCGTGGTGCGGACGACGTAGCCCTCTTGCAGTAAGAAGTCGAGGGCGAGTGCCCGGGTTGCGGTCTCGTCCCATCGCCCGCGCAGCAGCGTCGGCACCACCTCGAGACCGAGTAGCTCGGACCATTCCAGCGTCTCGTCCCAGCCCAGGCACAGGTTGTCCTGGTTCCAGATCGAGAAGACGTAGAAATAGCTGCGCAGCCCCTCGTAAGCGATCGAATGGCGGGCGTAGAGGTTCTCGCCGCAGACCCTGAAGCCGGCCGGAATCAGGTGCCGGATGGAGCCGTGGAGGCTCTTGACCCAATCGCGGGAAGGGTGATGCCGGCTGTCGATCGACCGGGCGTGCAGCCCTTCCGGGTAGAGAGTCGTGTTCTCGCCGTCGAGCTTCTCGGTGATGACGACCTCGCGGCCGCTGAAGCAATCGAGTGAGTCGAGCAGCAGGTCGTCAGGCGAGGCCCCTGGAGACCAGGGGAGATGGGGCGTACGCGGGTACTTGTAGCGGCAGGCGGGCATGGCGGTGAGTGAGCATTGGGGCGCGAGTGAGCAGATCGAGCGTGCGGCGAGGGCGACAGTATAGCAGCCAGGCCACGACCTCGCCCTCGATGCCGCGCCCTCCGGCCCGAGCTTCGGTGTATCGTTGTTGCCACCATGAGAAAAGCACTGCTCCTCCTGCTCTTCGCCGGACAGGCGGCCGTGGCGAACGCTGCCTTCGCGGCGGTGACGCCGCTCGCCGCCGGACCTGCCGTGCAGCCGGCCGCCACGGCAGATCCTGTGGCGCCGCCGGCCGGGGACACACCTGCCGCGCGGCCTGCAGCTGCGGGCTCCGCTGCCCCCGGAGCGCGGCTCCTCACCGCCGACACCCCGCTGTCCACGGTCACCGGCAACACCTTCGTCGCCCCTGCGGGGTGGTCGGTGAGCGTTCGCGGGCCGGCGACCATCCTGCAGGCGCCGGAGCACGACTCGTGGATTGCCCTCGTCGACGTCATGGCCAAGGACGCCGATGCGGCGATCGCGGCGGCGTGGGCCGCGTACAAGCCGGAGGCGAAGTGGCCGCTCAAGGTGGTGCACGATCAGGCGGACCGCTTCGGCTGGACCAAGCACCGGGACTACGAGTACCAGACGTCGCCCAACGAGCGCCGGGACGTGGAGGCTTCGACGCGCTACGCCGGTGGCGGCTGGACGGTCGCGATCTACGACGTTTCGCAGCCGGTGGGCGAGAAGCGCGGTGCCCAGGTGAGGCTGGTCTTCGACCGGCTGTTCCCCAAGGGGTATGCGCGGGAATCGTTCGCCGGCAAGACCGCGCATCGCCTGGACGAGGCGCGGCTCGCCGAGATCCAGCGCTTCGTCGAGACCGGCCGCAAGCAGCTGGGCCTGCCGGGCGTGGCGCTGGGCATCGTGCAGGACGGCAAGGTCGTCTTTGCCGGCGGCTTCGGCGTGCGCGAGCTGGGCCGCAACGAAGCGGTCGACGCCGACACGCTGTTCATGATCGCCTCGAACACCAAGGCGCTCACCACGCTGCTGCTCGGCAAGCTGGTCGCCCAGGGGCGGCTCACCTGGGAGACGCCCGTCACCAGCCTGCTGCCGAGCTTCCGCCTGGGCGACGCGGACACGACGCGGCGGGTGCTCGTCAAGCACCTGATCTGCGCCTGCACCGGCCTGCCGCGCCAGGACCTGGAGTGGATCTTCGAGTTCGGCGGCCTCACGCCGGAGGGTGCCCTCGCCACACTCCGCACCATGCAGCCGACGAGCAAGTTCGGTGAGATGTTCCAGTACTCCAACCCCATGGCTGGCGCCGCCGGCTTCACCGCCGGGCATGTCCTCTTCCCCGACCTCGAGCTGGGAGCGGCGTACGATCGCGCCATGCAGACACAGGTCTTCGACCCGCTGGGGATGACTGCCACCACCTTCGACTTCTCTCGCGCCTTGGCCGCCGACCATGCCACCGCCCATGCTCCCGACATCGACGGCAAGCCAGCGCTCGCGGTCATGGAGGTCAACTACGCGGTCATTCCTCTGCGCCCGGCCGGCGCCGCCTGGAGCAGCGTGCGGGACATGCTGCGCTACGTCAGCATGGAGCTTGCCGGCGGGCGCCTGCCGGATGGCACCACCTACATCCCGAGCGCGCCGCTCCTCGCGCGCCGTGCCCCGCAGGTCGCCATCGGCAAGGAGGAGACCTACGGTATGGGTCTGATGGTCGATACGACCTTCGGCGTGCCGGTCGTGCACCACGGCGGTGACATGATCGGCTACCACAGCGACATGATGTGGTTGCCGGAGCAGGGCGTCGGCGCCGTCATCCTCACCAATGGCGATCCCGGCTGGGTGCTGCGCACCCAGCTGCGCCGCAAGCTGCTGGAAGTCCTGTTCGACGGCCATCCCGAGGCCGCCGCGCAGGTCGCCACCGGTGCCGACGTCTTCTACGGTCAGCTCGCCGCCGAGCGCAAGCTGCTCACCGTTCCCGCCGACCCGGCGGCGAGCGTCCAGCTGGCTCCGCGGTACAAGAACGCGGCGCTCGGCGAGATCGCGGTCAGCCGGCCCGGCGGCATCACGGTCTTCGACTTCGGCGAGTGGAAGAGCGAGGTGGCCTCGCGCAAGAACCCCGACGGCAGCATCTCGTTCGTCACCACGGCGCCCGGAGTGCAGGGTTTCGAGTTCGTGGTCGGCGCCGACGCAAAGCGCAAGCTCGTGCTGCGCGACTCGCAGCACCAGTACGTCTTCGAGGAGCAATAGCGACACCCGATGGAAGGAGCGATGAGTCAGAAGGGCGGTGCCGCTCGTCAGCTACGGACCTGGGAGCGGGTGGCGTACCAGCCCGGTGGGGGCACGCCTTTCCTTCTTTACGTCGTCTACGGCGACTTGCCGACGGCACCAGTGGTTGACGGGGCTCGCTACAGGACGACCGGATTGGGAACTCTGTCAGTCTACCACTACCGACCGGATTGCCATCCAGAGGCCTGTGGCCAATGGCTACAAAGAGATTTTGGCGACGTGCTCCAACGGTACCAGCCGACGTTGATGAAGGCCGCGACCGAAGCCTCCGGGTGCATGGTGATCCGCGGCGAGCCCGCCGACGCGCGAACGCTCAATTATCTGCGTGACGCCGTCGGCTTCATCACCTACCTGACCGACAACGGCGCGGTTGCCATCCTGGACCCTCAGAGCCTGAGGATCTGTTCACCCACAGCGTGGCGCCAGCAGCTGTTCGATCCCGATGAGCCGGCGCCGGACCGCCACGTGGCGAAGCTGATCTCGAGAGAGGACCGGCCTGGGCTCCTCTGGTTTCGCACTCGGGGCATGCGCAAGTTCGGTCGCCCGGACCTCAGCGTGCATGGCGTCGCCGAGTCGCAGCGCGCCGCGGTCATCGATCTGTTCAACCGCTTCATCGAACTCCAGGGTATGGGCGGAATCATCGCCGAAGGCCAGGAGATCCGAATCGCTGGCCTGCCGCCTGGCATGACCTGCCACTTGCGCGGAACTGTGGACGATCCGGTTTTCGACAACGTGCACATAGAGATCGAGGCGCCCCGGCGCTCAGACGCCAGCGGGGCCTGAAGGCGGGAATGCCGCCCGCGTCCCCCGGGATAGGCGATATTTCGACTGGACACCGATGGGGGTGGAGCCATGGCTCGACCCACAGCGCTCGAACTGGGGCTGGCTGCTCAGGTTCGAGACCTCCAGGAGGCGTCACCTGCGCGAGATCCACGAGGTGCTCTCGGCCTACCGGCGCAGCTCGCCAGCCAGCTCGAGGTGGCCAAAGGGCTGGGCGCCGCTGCGTGCAGCTGCTCTTCCGCGACGGCGAGGTCGCCCCGCCACGCCGCATCGGCATGAGCGGCGAGGAAGCGCCCTGACCCTCTGAACCTGAAAACCACAATCGGGCCGCCGCCCTCGGCTTGCCTGCTGCCGGACTTCCTCCGGGAGGCTCCGCCGCTCCTGAGGCTACGGCCGCAGCTCAACGAAGCCGGCCGCCCCGGCGGGCGTGTTTGCCAGGGTGAATGCGCGCTCGCCATCTCACCCAAGGCCACATGGCCCTCGGCGAAGAGCCAGACGGCTCTGACCGCGATCGCCCACGATCGCTAAGAATCGCGCCAGCTCTTTACAGATCCCAAGAGATCTGGTACGATCTCCCCGGATCTCGGAACGGAAGGCAGCGAAATGCCAAACGACAAGATGCAAGCCCAGCTCACAGACTACCTGGCCTGGGCGTTCGCGCGGCTACAGGAACGGACTGGGGAGAAGAACTACGAGCTCACTAAGCGCGTATTTCGTGAGTGGCTGGACCACCACGAGGCCAAGCTCGAAAAATGGGGAATCTCCCCGCAAGCTTGGAAGCGCGACACGAATCGAAACGTCGCCGATATCGGGATGGCAAATAGGCTTCGCCGGGCTAAGGCTAAGAGGGGAGAGGAATAGCTAGGGATAGTTGAGCCGAATGGCTTCAGGGCAAGGACTGCCTGATCTTACGCCACGCCTCGCTCCCTGAAACTCCTTTCGATCTGATCAAGGATCTCCACCTCCCCTATCGACAAGAGCTGACTGTCCGCACGAACGTCAAGAGATGGATCGCTCAGATTAAACCTGCGAAGGCTGGCGACCGGCTTTTCAGCGAAATGCTCTCGCCGCCGCCGGGCCGAGGCAGTCGTACAGAGATCTTGCCGACGGACGAGGACCTTGCCGCGAGCTGCTTCGTGTGGAAGGTTGGAGAAGCCCGTGCCCCATTTAGGGAGATCTATTGGAGCCTGCGGATCACCAATCGCGGAAAGGTCTCCGTGGGGTTTCGCTTGCATATGGTCTTGGAGGATCATGAGCACTTCATGCTGCACGACCTGACCGAAGTGAGTGAAGCGCCTCTCAAGCCAGGTGAACACCGGGAGCTCAGGTCGAGCGTTCTGCTCGAAGAGGACTTGGCTGAGAGGGTGAAAAGTATCGTCGTTCACGTTCATCACCTGCAAGCGTGAGGCATCACCGCAGCGGCTCGAGATCCTCGTAGAGGCGCGAGAGCGCGAGCGCCCGGACGCGTTCCGCCAGCGGGAAGGTGTGATCGCCGGCATGCACGACGTCCACGCGGTCGAGCTTCAGATCGGCAAGGGCGG
>DATNKH010000065.1:0-3058 GCA_035603475.1 Thermoanaerobaculia bacterium | reverse complement strand
GGCGGAGCCGGCGGAGCGGACGCCACCGCTCGGCGAGCCCGGCGAGGTCGGCGGCTCCCCAGACGGCCGCCAGGAAGAGCCCGATCGACGGCAGGTAGGTATAACGGTCGGCCATCCCCTGCCAGCCGGCCTGCACCACTCCGATCACCGGCGCCAGGGTGACCAGGTACCACAGCCAGCCGACGATGAGATAGGGGGCGCGCCGCGGCGCCCTGCCTGCGGGCACTGCCGGCATTGCGGGCGCCCTGGGCGCCGCGGGTGCCGTGGGCGCTGCGAGCGCCCCGAGCGTCGCGAGCGCGGTGATGACCGCGAGCGCCAGGGCCGCCGCGACGGCCCTGCCTGCCGGCACCGCCTCGAAGGGATAGAACACCGCCAGGCGCCGGGGGTCGAGGGTCTTTCCGAGATAGGCGACGTAGGAGGTCAGCGCGTTGGCCGCTCGCATCGCCAGCGGCGCCGTGGAGCCGGAGGCGACCGGCCCGGCCGCGACGTGGACGGCGATGACACCGGCGGCGGCGGAGAGGCAAAACAGCGGCAGCTTCTCGGCGGCCAGCCAGAGCGCCCGGCGCCGGGAGAGGGCTTGGGGTCGGCCGCGCCAGCGGTCCAGAGGCCAGAAGTCGAGCAGCAGCAGGACCACCGGCAGGGTGACGGCCGTCGCCTTGGCGGTCAAGCTGGCCGCGAAGGCCGCGGCCACCAGCAGGTAGCGGCCGGCGGAGGGCGCGCGGACGTAACGGAGATAGGCGGCCAGGGCGAGCATCCAGAACAGGCCGGAGAGCAGGTCCTTGCGGCCGGCCACCCAGGCCACCGACTCGACGCGCAGCGGATGAACCGCGAACAGGGCGGCCACCGCGGCGCAGCGCAGCGGCCGGCCGGTCATGCGGTGCAGCACCGTGAACAGCAGCAGGACGTTCGCGAGATGGAGCAGCAGGCTGGTGAGGTGATGCCCCTCGGGGTCGAGGCCGTAGAGCTGCACGTCGAGCATGTGGGAGACGAGGGTGAGCGGATGCCAGTGACCCGCGACCTGGGTGGTGAGCGCCCAGCGCAGGCCCGCCGCGCTGAGGCCCTGCCGCACGTGCGGGTTGGCGTAGACGTACTGGGGATCGTCGAAGTTCACGAAGCCGTTGCGCAGCACCGGCAGGAACGCGGCGAGCGTCAGCAGGCAGAGGCCGAGAGGCAGGTAGAGCGCCAGGCGCCGGCGGCCCGCGAGGCCGGGCCGGCCGGCGAGGTCCGCGGGCGCCGCCGGGCCGTCGGCAGCGGGCGGGCCGGGCGGCTCGGAGCGTGGACCGGCGATCGCGGACATCGTGGAAGATCTAGTAGCCGGCAGCCGGGCCGGCAAGCGCCTTACTTCGACGGCACCCGGTTGCAGGTGTCCTCGTGCAGCTTGATCCAGCTGTCGTTGACGCTGGCCTCGAGGGTGTGGACGAGCTGGCTGTCGCCGTGCCGGACGAAGGTGTCGCGGTCCAGGAATTGGGTTCCGAAGCGGCGGGCCGAGCCCTCGAAGACCAGCTTGTCGCCTTGCCAGCCGGCCGTCGTCTGGGTGTCGATGCCGCTCACGTTGTCGATCGTCGTCGAGGTCAGCGTCTTCTGCAGCAGGTCGAATCCCCACTCGGAGACGGAGCTGAGCGGCACGGGGTTGGCGGCGGCCTTCGCCTCTTCGTAGCGGACCGCGAGCCAGAAGCCGTCGAGGTGCCAGGCGAGCGTCATCGTGGCGGTGGTCGGGTGCTCGGGCCCCGGCCCGAAGGTGCGGCCGGCGCAGGTCCAGGTGCCCGCCAGGGACTTGAGCTGGGCGAGCGCGGGGTCCGGCACCGGCGGCTTGGGCGGCGCGGGCGGCGGCTTCGCTGGGGGTGCCGGCTTGGCGGCGCCGGCCTTGGACTTCGGCTTGCCCTTGGCGGACGCCTGGGCAGACGCCTTAGCGTCCGGCTTGGCGCCGCCGGTGGTGGTCGCCTGGTCCGCAGTGGCCAGAGCGGCCGGAGCGGTCGGAGCCGCGGAATCCGCCGATGCAGGGGCAGCCGCGGGAGCTGCGGGCGCGGCGGCAGCGGCCGATGCAGGGGACGTGGCAGGTGGGGCCGGAGCGGCGGTGGCGGCGAGCGCGGCTCCGAGGAGGATCGCGGCGACGAGAGGGCTCTTCACGGGGGGATGATAACGCCCCGGAGAGGCGGTCAGGCGAAGAACTCTGCGAGACGCCGCTGGACCTCGCCGGGCTCCTCGTGATGCACCCAGTGGGTCGCGTCGAGGAAGACCAGGCGGCCGTCGTCGCAGAGGTCGATGCTCGGCTGGGCCATCTCCCGCCCGAGGAAGCGATCGCCCGTGCCCCAGAGGAGCAGCGTCGGCACCTTGACGCGCGGGCTGGCGGGACGCGCAGGAGGCAGGCGGAGGGCGGCGCGGTACCAGTTGATCATGGCAGAGATCGCGCCGGGCTGGGACCAGGCCTGGCGGTAGAGAGCTAGGTCGGACTCGGAGAAGGTGCCGGGGCGGCTGGTGACGGTGAGGGCACGGGTGCCGTAGGCCCAATCGTTCCTGCGCAGGTAGATCTCGGGCAGCCAGGGCAGCTGGAAGAAGAAGATGTACCAGCTCCTACGGCGCTGGGCGCGGTCGTGGAGCAGGTGGCGCCGCATGACGTAGGGGTGCGGGATGTTGAGCAGCGCCAGGCGGTCCAGGCGCCGCGGGAAGTTGACGCCGACCCACCAGGCGACGGCGCCTCCCCAGTCGTGGCCGACGAGGTAGGCGCGCTCACGGCCGGCGTCGTCGATCAGGCCGATCACGTCCCCGGCCAGCCGATCGAGGCGGTAGGAGGCGACGCCGCGCGGCTTGTCGCTCAGGTTGTAGCCGCGCTGGTCGGGGACCAGGACGCGGTACCCCGCCCCGGCGAAGGCCTCGATGTGCCGGTGCCAGCCGTACCAGAACTCGGGAAAGCCGTGCAGCAGGATGAGCAGCCGGCCCTCCGGCGGACCGGCCTCGACGGCGTGCAGGCGGACGCCGTTGGTGGCGATGACGCGGTGCCGCAGCTCGATCGGCATGCCGGTAGTGTCCTCGATCGTCACCCTCCCCTTCCCGCCGTTGG
>DATNKH010000064.1:0-3676 GCA_035603475.1 Thermoanaerobaculia bacterium | reverse complement strand
CGCGCCAGGCGCACGATGTCGATCAGCCGGGCCGCCGGGTAGGCGGGATCGAGGATGACGAAGGCGGCGCCCGCCTTGAGCGTGCCCAGCACCGCCCAGACGAGGGTCGCGCTGCGGTGGGCGTAGATCGCCACGGCGTCCTCCCGGCCACCACCGCCGACGTCGCCGGCGCCGCCGACGCCGCCGGCGAGCAACCGGTGCGCCAGGCGGTTGCTCTGGCGCTCGAGCTCGCCGTAGGTCCAGGCGCCGCCGGGATCGGTCACCGCCTCGCGGCCGGGAGCGCGGCGGGCCCAAGCGGCGAAATGCTCGTGCACGGCGCCGGCCCAGCCGGCGTCGAGCGGCAGGGCCGGATCGGGCAGCAGCTGCCGGGCGGCCGCGGTGACCAGCGAGAAGCCGGCGGCCGGCGCATCGGGGCTGGCGGCTGCCTGCTCGAGCAGCGCCAGGTACTGGCGCAGCGCCTCGGCGATGCGCTCGGCGGCGAAGAGGGCGGCGTTGTAGACCAGGTGGAGGCGCACCTCGCCGTCCTCGTCGCTGACGTAGAGCGTCAGGTCGAACTTCGACGGCTCCTCGACGTCGAGCACCTCCTCGACCTCGATGCCGGGCATCCCGAGGTCGAGCTGGGAAGCGCTCTGGAAGTTGAAATAGACCTGGAACAGCGGCGTGCGGCTGAGGTCGCGCTCCGGCTGCAGCTCCTGCAGCAGCCGCTCGAACGGCAAGTCCTGGTGGGCGTAAGCGTCGAGGGCGGCGCGCCGCACCCGGCGCAGCAGCTGGCGGAAGCTCGGCTGGCCCGCAAGGTCGGTGCGCAGCACCAGGCTGTTGAGGAAGAACCCGATCAGCGGCTCGATCTCGCGGTGGTGGCGGCCGGCAATGGGGATCCCCATCAGGACCTCTTCCTGGCCGCCGAAGCGGTGGAGGAGCATTGCGAAGCCGGCGAGCAGGGTCATGAAGAGGCTCGCCCCCTCGCGCCGCGAGAGCGCCCGCAGGTCCGCCGCCAGCCGCGCGGGCACCGGCACGCGCTGCGCGCCGCCGCGGAACGTCTGCACCGCGGGGCGAGGATAGTCGGTGGGCAGGTCGAGCACCGGCAGCTCGCCCGCCAGCTCGCGGCGCCAGTAATCCAGCTGGCGGGCGAAGACCTCGCCCTCCAGCTCGCGGCGCTGCCAGCGGGCGTAGTCGGGGTACTGCACCGGCAGGGCCGGCAGATCCGGCGCGGACGGCGGGGCCGGTGCGGCGGCCGGGGTTCCGGGTTCGGCCGCGCCCGCGGCTGATTCCGCGGCCGGCGCCGCTCCGGCTCCGGACGCACCATAGAGCCGCGTCAGCTCGTACAGCAGCAGGCGGACCGACCAGCCGTCGGAGATGATGTGGTGCATGTTGAGCAGCAGCAACTGCCGCTCGCCGGGGAGCAGCACCAGCCGCGCCCGCAGCAACGGTCCGCGCTCGAGGTCGAAAGGCATCGCCGCCTCGGCTTCGGCCAGGCGCCGGGCCTCGCGCTCGGCGGTCGCCTCGAAGCCGCCGAGCCCCTCGGCGCGGCTGGCCCCCTCGGCGCTACCCGCACCTCCGCGCAGGTCCACGACCGGCAGCCTCATGGCGAGGGCCGGCGTGACGCGCTGGAAGGGCTGGCCGTCGACGGCGTGGAAGGTGGTGCGCAGCGATTCGTGGCGCGCCGCGACGGCGTCCAGGCAGCGCGCGAACCGTTGCGGGTCGAGCGGCCCGCGCAGGCGCACGGCGATCGGGATGTTGTAGGCGACGTTGCCCGGCTGCAGCTGGTCGAGCAGCCAGAGCCGCTCCTGGGCGAACGACAGGGCCAGCGGGCCAGAGCGGTCCTGCTCGGGCATGGGCTCGATCGCCGGCAGCGCCGGCAGCCCGGGCAGCGCGGGCACCCCCGGCCCTGGCGACCCGCCGGCTGCGCGGCGATGCTCGGCCAGCCGGGCGGCGAAGGCGGCGACGGTGGGGCACTCGAAGACGCTGCGCACTGGCAGCTCGACCCCGAAGGCATCGCGCACCCGGGAGAGCAACTGGGTGGCGAGCAGCGAATGCCCGCCGAGGGCGAAGAAGTCGGCCGCGGCCCCGGCCCGCTCGACGGCGCCGGCGTCCAGCAGCTCGCTCCACAGCGCGAGCAGTACCTCCTCGTCGGCGTTGCGCGGCGCCAGGTACTGCGCGGCGGCGGCCTGGCTCGTCCACTCGGGCGCCGGCAGCGCCGCGCGATCGATCTTGCCGTTGACGGTCAGCGGCAGCGCCGGCAGCGCGACGAAGGCGGACGGCACCAGCGCCTCGGGCAGCCGTTGGCGCAGGAACGCGCGCAGCTCGGCGGCGTCAGGCGCGGTGTCCGGGTGGCGCGGGTCGCGCGGCACCACCCAGGCCACCAGGCGCGCCTCCGCTCCGCTCTCGGCGTGCGCCAGCACCACCGCCGCCGCCAGCCGCGGATGCGTGGCAAGCTCGGCCTCGACCTCTCCCGGCTCGATGCGGACGCCGCGGATCTTCACCTGCTGGTCACGCCGGCCGAGGAACTCCAGGCCGTGGTCGGCGCGGCGGCGCGCCAGGTCGCCGCTACGGTACAAGCGCCCGCCCGGCACCCCACTCCAGGCATCGGGAACGAAGCTCGCGGCGGTCATGTCGGGGCGGCCGATGCCGGGAAGCGGCGCGGCGCCGTCGGCTCCCGGCGGCACCACGCCACAGGTCGCCACCACCGTCGTCTCGGTGGGCCCGTAGTGGTTCACCAGCGCGAACGGCAACCCCGCGGCGGGCCGCAGGCGCAGGCGGTCGCCGCCGGTGAGCAGGGCGCGCAGCGCGAGCCGGGGCGGCGGCGGCGCTCCCGACTCGCCCGCCGGCTCGCCCGCCATTTCGCCCAGCAGGGCTTCGGCGAGCGGCGTCGGCAGGAAGCCGATCGTCACCTCCGCGTCCGCGAGCCACCGCAGCAGGCGCGCCGGCGCGGCGCGCTCCTCCTCGTCCGGCACGTGGAGGCAGGCGCCGGCGGTGAGATAGGGCCACATCTCCCAGACCGAGGCGTCGAACGCCGGCGATGCGATCAGGGTCGCGCGGTCTGCCGCGCTCACCCGGTAGGTCCGCTGGTGCCATTCCACCAGGTTGAGCAGGTTGGCGTGGCTGACCCCGACACCCTTCGGCTTGCCCGTCGAACCGGAGGTGTAGATGACGTAGGCGAGGTTGTCGTCGACCTCGCGGCCGTTCGCAATCCCGTCGCACTCTTCATCGGAGCCGTCCGCCAGGTTGCCGGTTGCCGCCCCGTCGCCTCCTTCGACCGCACTCCCCGCGGGCTCGCCGCCTTCCAGGACGAGCGCGGCCACGCCTGGCGGCAGGGCGAGACCGGCGAGGCGGCGCTCGCTGGTGATCAGCACCGGCGCACCGGCGTCCGCCAGCAACCACGCGAGACGCTCCGGCGGGCTTGCCGGGTCGAGCGGCAGGTACGCTGCGCCCGCCCGCAGCACGGCGAGGGCGGCCGTCACCAGCTCCGGCGAGCGCTCGAGGCAGAGGGCGATCGGCACCTCGGGAGCCGCCCCCAGGCGGCGCAGGCGGCCGGCGAGGCGCGCGGCACGCGCGGCGAGATCGCCGTAGCCGAGCCGGCCGCCCGGCCACACCACGGCCGGCGCGTCCGGCCGCGACGCCGCCACCGCCGCCACCCGCTGGTGGACCCGGCCGCGGCTGGGCGCCGGCGCCGCGGTGT
>DATNKH010000063.1:0-3481 GCA_035603475.1 Thermoanaerobaculia bacterium | reverse complement strand
CAGTAGCACGGCCACGGCGGCGCCCCACGAGACGGGATCGCCGGCGCCGATCCCGTACAGCGCGCCCGCGATCAGGCGCGAGACGAAGACGCCCACGAGGCAGCCCGCCGCCAATCCGACCGCCGCGACGCGCAGACCTTGACGCATGATCAGGCCGAGCACGGCGGCGGGCGCGGCGCCGAGCGCCAGACGAATCCCGATCTCGCGCGTCCGCTGGGCGACGGAATACGCGATCACGCCGTAGAGGCCGATCGCCGCGAGCAGCAGCGCCAGCGCGCCGAAGAACCCGGTCAGCCGGGCGATGGTGCGCTCGCGCGCCAGCGAGCGGTCGAGCTGCTCGCTCATGGTGAGGGTGCCCAGCACCGCCAGGTTCGGCTCCGCCTCGGCGACGGCGCGGCGCAGGCCGCCCGTCACCGCCGCCGCCGCCGCCGTGGCGGCGACGCGCAGCTCGACGTCGCGCAGGCTCTCGGGGTTCTGCGCCACGGGCAGATAGAGCATCGGCGGCGTCTTCTCGCCAAGCTCGTTGTACCTGGCGTCCTTGACCACGCCGACGATCTCGTACTCGCCGGCGCTGGCGAGCTCGGTGCCGAGATGCTCGCCGATTCCCGAGCGGTCCGGGAAGAACTTGCGCACCAGGGCCTGGTTGGCGATCACCACCCTGGGAGCTCCCTGCCGGTCGCGCGGCTCGAAGCCGCGGCCACGCAGGAGCGGCATCCCGGCGGTCGCGAAGTAGTGCGGCGTCACGGCGGTGAGCTGCGTGGTCAGCACATGACCCGGAGACGGCGCGGTGCTGGGGAAGTAGACTTCAGTGACCGATCTCGACGGCGTCAGCAGGCGGAACTGCGACAGGCTGGCCGACCGCACCCCGGGGATGGCCTCCAGGCGCTCGACCAGGCGGTCGTAGGCGGCCACCAGCCGCGCGTCGTCGTAGCCGAGCAGCCGGGGATTGATCTCCGCCAGCACCAGCCGCTCGCGGTCGAAGCCGGGATCGAGCCGCACCAGGTTCTGCAGGCTGCGCACGAACAGCCCGGCGCCGATCAGCAGCATCAGGGACAGGGCGATCTGCGCCGCGACCAGAGCGCGGCCGAGCGGCAGCCGGCGGCCCGGCCGCCAACCGCCGCCAGCCCCGCCCTCGCGGCCGCCGTCTCCCGCCGCCGACCGCTTCCCGCGAACCCACCATCCCGGCGCGGGCCCGCCGCCCAGCGCCGCCCGGGAACCCTCCTTGAGGGCCGAGGCCAGGTCGATGCGCGTCGCCCGCAGCGCCGGCGCCAGGCCGAAGCCGACGCCCGTCGCCACGGCGACCGCCACGGCGAAGACCAGCTTCCGCGGATCGAGCGCCACGTCGAGCTGCAAGGGGACGCCTTCCGAGGAGACCAGGGTCAGCAGCAGGCGGCTCCCCCAGGCGCCGAACAGCACGCCGAGCGCGCCGCCCATCCCGGCGAGCAGCAGGCTCTCGGTCAGCAGCTGGCGCACCAGGCGGCGCTGGCCGGCGCCGATCCCGAGCCGCACCGCCATCTCCCTCCGCCGGCCGTCGGCGCGCGCCAGCAACAGGTTCGCGACGTTGGCGCAGGCGATCAGCAGCACCAGGCCGGCGGCGCCGCCGAGCATCAGCAGCGGCCGGGTCAGCTCCTGGCGCCAGTTCGCCATCCCCCTCGCCCCCGGCGACACCTTCAGCGTCTCCGCCGCCACGATCCGCGCCGTCTCGGCGTCCGGATGGGTCGCCAGCTGCGCCTGCTTGGTGCGCTCGAAGATCACTCCCAGCCGGGCGTTCGCCTGCTGGATGCTCACCTCCGGCCGGCGCCGTCCGAGCAGGCGCAGCCAGTGGACGTTGAGCTGGTTCCAGATCGGCTGCGCCGGGTCCTCCGGTCCGTCGGAAGCCTGGTTGGAGTGGTACCTGACCCGGTCCCGCATGGTGATCGGCAGGTAGATGTCCGTCGCGCCGTCGACGAAAGCGCCGTTGAAGCCGCGCGGGGCTACGCCGACCACGGTGACCAGGGCGCCGTTGATCTCCAGCGCCTGGCCGACCACGCCGGGATCGCGGCCGAAGCGGCGTTGCCAGTAGCCGTAGCCGAGCACCGCCACGGGGTGTGCCCCGGGCACGTCGTCCTCGGCGGCGGTGAAGGTCCGCCCCGCCGCCGCGCCGACTCCCAGCACCGAGAAGAGGTTGCCCGACACCAGCTCGGTGGACGCGGTCTCCAGCTCGGCGCCCGCTCCGCCGCCGGCCGCGGCCGGCACCCGCTGCAGGCGCCGCGGCCGCACCACCCCCCTGAAGTCGTAGGTCACCGCCGCCACGCCGGTGCAGACCGCTGCCGAGTCGGCGAGCTGGCGGTAGGCGGAGTACGAGAAGTACGAGCTGTCGTCCCCATTCTCGTGCCGTTGCAGCACCATCAGCTCGTCGGCCCGCGGCACCGGCAGCGGCGCGAGCAGCAGGGCGTCGACGACGCTGAAGATCGCGGTGTTGGTGCCGATGCCGAAGGCCAGGGAGAGCAGCGCGACGGCCGTGAATCCGGGGCTCTTGCGCATCATCCGCAGCGCGTAGCGCAGGTCCTGCCCCAGCGTCTCGAGCGCCGGCACGCCGCGCCGCGCCCGCATCTCCTCCTTGAGCGATTCGACCGACCACCCGGGCCCATCCGGCGCCAGCGCCGCCCGCGCCGCCCGCCGCGCTGCCGCCGCGCTCATCCCACGCGCCTCGTGCGCGCGCGCCTCCATCTCGAAATGGAATCCCAGCTCCTCCTCCAGCCGCTCCTCGAGCTGCCGCCTACGGAACAAGCTCAGCAACCGGACGACCCAGCTACGCAGAGTCCGCATCGATCACTCCTTGCTGCTCACTCATGGCGCAGCGCCACCATCGGATCGGTGTCGGCGGCGCGGCGCGCGGGCAGGAAGCCCGCGGCGAGCGCCACCGCCACCATCGCCAGCGTCGCGGTCACGACCGTCGGCGGGTCGAAGGCGCCCAGCCCGAACAGCTGGCTTGCCGCCAGCCGGGTGGTGGCCACGGCGGCGACCAGGCCTGCCGCCACGCCGGCGGCGACCAGCCGCGCGGTGTCGCGCATCACCAGTCCGAGCACCTGGGAGCGTGGCGCTCCCAGCGCCATCCGCAGGCCGATCTCGTTGGTACGCCGCGCGACGTTGTAGGACATCACTCCGTAGAGACCGATCGCCGCCAGCAGCAGCGCCAGCGCTCCGAAGAAGCCGGTCAAGCGGGCCACCGCCCGCTCGCGCGCCAACGACCGCTCGATCTGCTCGCCCATGGTGATGACGCTGAAGACCGGCAGGTTCGGCTCCACCTCGGCGATCGCTCGCCGCAGCGCCGCGATCACGCCCGCCTGCAGCGGGCCCTCCGGGCCGCCGGCGAGCCGCACGTCGAGGTCGTAAACGAATGCTCCGGGACGCTGCGCCGCCGGCAGGTACGCCGTCGGCGGCGGCGCGTCGCCGAGGCGAAGGGACCTGACGTCTCGCACCACGCCGACAATCTCGAGAT
>DATNKH010000062.1:0-11779 GCA_035603475.1 Thermoanaerobaculia bacterium | reverse complement strand
CGCAGCCTCCCGGCGGGAGATGGCTTTCAGCCTGTTTTACTTCGGCAATTACGCCGCCGGACGGGCGGCGGACCACTACCGGCTGGTGCTCGAGGGAGCGCGGTTCGCGGACCGCCACGACTTCAGCGCCATCTGGACGCCGGAGCGGCACTTCCACGAGTTCGGCGGGCTCTTCCCGAATCCCTCCGTGCTCAGCGCCGCCATCGCGGCGGGAACCGAGCGCTTGCAGATCCGTGCCGGGAGCGTCGTGCTGCCGTTGCACGACCCGCTGCGCGTCGCCGAGGAGTGGGCGCTGGTCGACAACCTCTCGGGAGGCCGAGTCGGCGTCTCCTTCGCCTCGGGCTGGCACGCCAACGACTTCGTCCTGAACCCCGGCGCCTACCAGGACCGGCAGGAGGTCATGCGGCGCGGCATCGACGCCGTCCGCCGGCTGTGGCGTGGCGAAGCCCTCCGGCTGCCGAGCGGCGCCGGCAGCGAGGTGGAGGTGCGGATCTTCCCTCGCCCCGTGCAGCCGGAGCTGCCGATCTGGGTGACCGCCGCCAGCAGCCCGGACACCTTCCGGCTGGCCGGCGAGCTGGGAGCGGGAGTGTTGACCCACCTGCTGGGCCACGAGGAGGCGGAGCTGGCAGCCAAGATCCGCGTCTATCGCGACGCCTGGCGCCAGGCCGGGCACCGCTCCGGCGAGGGCCGCGTCACGGTCATGCTGCACACCTTCGTCGGCGCGAGCCGGGAGACGGTCGAAGCGGCGGTGAGAGAGCCGCTCAGCGCCTATCTCAAGACGTCGTTCGGGCTTCTCCGCTCGCTGGCCGAGAGCGCCGGCCTGAAACAAGACCCGCGCCAGCTCCCCCCTGCCGAGCTCGACCTGCTGGTCGCTCGCGCCTACCAGCGCTACGTGGCGGCCGGCGCCGGCCTCATCGGCACGCCCGACTCCTGCGCCGCGACCGTCGAGCGCCTGCGGCTGCTGGGCGTGGACGAGGTGGCCTGCCTGATCGATTTCGGCGTCGCCGCCGAGCAGGTGCTGGCCAACCTCCCGCATCTCGACGAGCTGCGCCGCGGGGCGGCGGCATCCGGCCAGCCGCAGGTCTCCCCCGGCGGGGGAAGCCCCGCTGTCGCCGAGCTGATCGCCCGGCATGGCGTCACCCATCTCCGCTGCTCGCCGTCGCTGGCGAGCCGGCTGGCCGCGGACCCCCATGCCGCCGCCGCCCTCGGAGGCCTCCGCGAGCTGCTGGTCGCCGGCAGAGAGCCTCTGCGCCCCGCCCTGGCCCGGCAGCTCGCCGGTCTCGGCGACCTCGAGGTGCACTCCCTATGCGGGAGGACCGACACGACCGGCTGGTCGAGCGCCTACCTGGTGCGAGACGGCTCCGACGGCACGCAGCCCATCACACCGCTCGCCCACGCCGAGCACCACGTGCTCGATCGGGAGCTGCACCCGGCGCCGCCGGAGGCGCTCGGAGAGATCTGCGTCGGCGGCGGTGGCGTGGCGCGCGGGTACCTGGGCAGGGCCGACCTCACCGCCGAGCGCTTCGTGCCGGATCCCTGCAGCGGCCGGCCCGGAGCGAGGCTCTTCCGCACCGGCGACCTCGTGCACCGCTCCGCGCTCGACGTCGCGCCGGCCTGAGCACGGCGGCGGGGCGGCCGTCTTCACTGCAGCCGAAGTCACGAACCAAGAACTGGTAGATTTCCTCTCGTGCCTGGGAGACGTGTGTGCGGGATGCCCTGATCGTCCACCGCTTGCAGTTCGCGTTCACCATCACCTATCACTACCTCTTTCCGCAGCTCACCATGGGCCTTGCCCTGGTCCTCTTCCTGATGAAGACGCAGGCGCTCCGCACCGGCGATCCGTTCTACGACCGCGCCGCCCGCTTCTGGGCCAAGATCTTCGGCATCAACTTCGCGATGGGCGTGGTGACCGGCATCCCGATGGAGTTTCAGTTCGGGACCAACTGGGCCGATTTCTCGCAGGCCGCCGGCGCGGTGATCGGCCAGACCCTCGCGCTGGAAGGCGTGTTCAGCTTCTTCCTGGAGTCGTCGTTCCTCGGCCTCTTCCTGTGGGGCGAGGCGCGCCTGGGGCCAAGGGCGCACTGGGCGACAGCCCTCGCGATGTTCGTGGGTTCCTGGGCTTCGGGCTACTTCATCGTGGCAACCGACGCCTGGATGCAGCACCCGGTCGGCCAGGCCATGGATGCCACGGGCAAGATCGGCCTCGGCAGCCTGCCGGCCCTGCTGCTCAATCCCTGGGCGCTCTGGCAGTACGCCCACACGATGTCCGGCGCGGTCATCACCGGCAGCTTCGTGGTCGCCGGCGTGGGCGCCTTCTACCTCCTCGCCGGACGCCACGGCGACTGCGGACGGATGTTCGTTCGCTGGGGCGTCTCCATCGGCTTGATCGCCTGCGTCGTCCAGGCCTTCCCGACGGGTGATCAGCAAGGCCGCATGGTCGCCCGCCACCAGCCGGCGACGCTGGCGGCGATGGAAGGTCTCTTCGAGACCACCGAGGGTGCGCCGCTCGCGCTGATCGGCCAGCCCGACGTCGACCGGCGCAGGCTCGACAACCCGCTGCTCCTCCCGCGCGCCCTGTCGTTCCTCACCTACCGGCGCTGGGGCGCGAAAGTGAGCGGTCTCGACGCCTTTCCGCGCGATGCCTGGCCGGACAACGTCCCGCTGCTCTACTTCAGCTACCACATCATGGTCGGGCTGGGCACGCTGTTCATCCTGCTGATGGCCGCTGCCGCATCGAGCTTATGGCGCGGCGGGCTCTACACCTCGCGCCCCATGCTCTGGTTGCTGATGCTGGCGGTGCCGTTCCCCTACATCGCCAACACCGCGGGCTGGATGAGCGCCGAGGTCGGCCGACAGCCCTGGCTGATCTATGGCCTGATGCGCACTGCCGACGGTTCCTCGAAGCTGGTGTCGGCGGGCAACGGCTGGTTCTCGCTGCTCGGGTTCCTTGGCATCTACGCCGTCCTCAGCATCCTCTTCCTCTTCCTGGTCTACGGCCAGATCGCCACCGGGCCGGAAGCGGACCCCGCCGCGCTCGCCTCGCCGGCGGCGGCCTGAGGTCGAGGACTCTCGACATGGCGACGCTCTGGTTCTGCCTGGTGGCGTTCATGCTCGCGACGTACGTCGTGCTCGACGGCTTCGACCTCGGGGCCGGCGCGCTGGCGCCGCTGGTCGCCCGCACGAGCGAGGAGCGCGACGCGGTCCTGCGCTCGATCGGCCCGGTATGGGACGGCAACGAGGTCTGGCTGGTCGCCGCCGGCGGCACGCTCTACTTCGCGTTCCCCGCCCTGTACGCGGCAAGCCTCAGCGGCTTCTACCTGCCGCTCATGATCGTGCTCTGGCTGCTGATCGGCCGCGGCGTGAGCATCGAGCTGCGCCACCGCGTCGATCACCCGGTGTGGCAACGCTTCTGGGACAGCATCTTTTTCGTCTCCAGCCTGCTGCTCGCCATCTTCTATGGCGCGGCGCTCGGCAACGTGGTGCGGGGTGTGCCTCTGGATGCGCACGGACGGTTCTTCCTCCCGCTGTGGTCCGACTTCTCGCTCGGCCCGCCGAGCGGCATCCTCGATTGGTACACCCTGCTCGCGGGCGTCGCGGCGCTCGCCGCGCTCGCGCTGCACGGCGCCCTCTGGCTGACCCTCAAGGTCGAAGGCGCGGTCGGCGAGCGCGCGCGCCACCTCGCCGGCGCGCTCTCGTGGCTGGTCGTGGCCACGACCGCGCTGTTGACGCTCGCCAGCCTCGCGACGCAGCCCCAGATCGCGCAGAGCGTGGCCGCGCGGCCGTGGGGCGCGGTCTTCCCGCTGATCGCCGTCCTGGGCCTGGTCGGCATCGTCTTCTACCGGTCGCGGCGGCGCGACGGTCACGCCTTCCTCGCCTCGTGCGCCTACATCGCCGGCATGCTCACCGCCGTGGCCTTCGGCCTGTACCCTTACGTCCTGCCCGCGCGCCCCGCAAGCGAGCTGGGCCTGACCGCCACCGCGGTGGCGGCTCCCGTTCATGGCCTCTGGGTCGGGCTGGCCTGGTGGATCCCGGGCATGCTCCTCGCGGCGGGCTACTTCACATACGTCTACCGCAGCTTCCGAGGCAAGGTCAGCCCCGCCAGCAAGCGCATCAGCAGCAGCCCATGATCGGTGAAAGCCGCCAGCCCTGGAACGTGCCCGCGCGGCGCGCCACCCGCCTCGATCCGGCGGCCGTGCTACGTAGCGAATAGACCGCGAGCCGACCGGCGGGCCGCGGGGACCCCGCCGCCGTCAATGCCTGCCATGCAGCGCCGCCCGGCCGGCGTACTGGCCCTGAGCTCCCAGCAGCTCCTCGATGCGCAGCAGCTGGTTGTACTTTGCCGTGCGGTCGGACCGCGACAGCGAGCCGGTCTTGATCTGGCCGCAGTTGATCGCCACCGCCAGGTCGGCGATCGTCGCATCCTCGGTCTCGCCCGAGCGATGCGACATGACCACCGTGTAGCCCGCCTTGTGCGCCGTCTCCGCGGTCGTCAGCGCCTCGGTCATGGTGCCGATCTGGTTGACCTTGACCAGGATCGAGTTGGCGATCCCGTCGCGGATGCCGGCTCGCAACCGCGTCACGTTGGTGCAGAACACGTCGTCGCCCACCAGCTGGCAACGGTCGCCGATCTTCTCCATCAGCAGCTTCCAGCCCGGGAAGTCGTTTTCCGCCATCGGGTCCTCGATCGAGACGATCGGGTACCTGCCGACCAGCGCCGCCAGGTAGTCGGCATGCTCCTCGATCGAGCGCACCGTGCCCTCCCCCCGGTAGTCGTACGCCCCGTCGCTGAAGAACTCGGACGCCGCCGGGTCGAGGGCCAGGCAGACGTCCTCTCCCGGCCGGTAGGGCGTCTTCTCGATGGCGCGCATGATGAAGTCGAGCGCCTCCTCGGCGCTCTTCAGGTTGGGCGCGAAGCCCCCCTCGTCGCCCACGTTGGTGCCGTGCCCGGCGTCCTTCAACGCCTTGCGCAGGGTGTGGAAGATCTCCGAGCCCATGCGCAGGGCCTCGGCGAAGGTGGCGCCGCCCACCGGCATCACCATGAACTCCTGGAAGTCGATCGGGTTGTCCGCGTGTGCGCCGCCGTTGATGATGTTCATCATCGGCACCGGCAGCAGGCGCGCCGAGGTACCGCCCACGTAGCGGAAGAGCGGCTGGCCGCGCGCCGCCGCCGCCGCCTTGGCGACCGCCAGCGACACGCCCAGGATCGCGTTGGCGCCCAGCCGGCTCTTGTTCGGCGTGCCGTCGAGCGCGATCATCGCTTCGTCGACCGCGACCTGCGATTCGGCTTCGCGGCCGGCCAGCGCCTGTGCGATCGGGCCGTTCACGGCCTCCACCGCCTTGCGCACCCCCTTGCCCAGGTAGCGCCCCGCATCCCCGTCGCGCAGCTCGATCGCCTCCGCCTCCCCCTTCGACGCCCCCGAGGGCACCCCTGCCCGTCCCCAGGACCCGTCCGCCAGCACCACGTCCACCTCGACCGTCGGGTTGCCCCGGCTGTCCAGGATCTCGCGGCCGACGATGCGGCTGATGGCTGTCATCCGTTCTCCCCTGCGTATATGACCGGTTCGTGAAAAGTAGAGCACCCGCCACACCCGAGGGTCAAGCCGCGAAGGGCGCGGGGCTGTGCGCTCCGCTCGCGCCCCCGGGCCGCAGCACTCGAGCACCCTCACGTTCGCGCCGGGCCCGAGCTGGCGCGGGCTCGCTACCGCCGCGGCGCGGACTTCGCGACTGCTAGAATCAGCTTTCCCTCTCGCAGGGCCCGAACGCGCTGGAAGGACCTGGACGCGAGACCCCGCCCGGCAGCGGTTGGTGAGGAGAAGCGAGGATGCACGTCGGCATCGACCTGGGAACGACCAACTCGGTGCTCGCGACCTTCGACGGCAGGTCGGTCGCCGTCGTTCCGAACGCCTTCGGCGAGAATCTGACGCCTTCGGTGGTGCGCGTCGACTCGCGCGGCACCGTGACGGTGGGACGCCGTGCCTACCGCGCGCTGGAGACCGATCCGGCCAGCACCAGGGGCGAGTTCAAGCGGATCCTCGGCACCGAGGAGCGGATCGCCTTCGAGGCAGCGGGCAAGAGCTTCCTCCCCGAGGAGCTCTCCGCGGAGGTGCTGCGCTCGCTGCTCGGCGACGCCGAGACGGCGCTCGGCTTCCGCCCGGCGCGGGCAGTGATCTCGACGCCGGCCCTGTTCGAGCTGCCGCAGAACCATGCCACCGTGCGGGCCGGCAAGCTCGCCGGGCTCGCCGAGGTCGCGCTGCTGCAAGAACCGATCGCGAGCGCCATCGCCGCCGGCTGGGCGGCAAGCTCCGAGGGCCTCTGGCTGGTCTTCGACCTGGGCGGCGGCACGCTCGACGTCTCGCTGCTCGAGACGCGCGACGGCTGGCTGCGCGTGGTCGATCACGACGGCGACAATTTCCTGGGGGGCAAGGACTTCGACAACGTCCTGACGGACTGGGCGGCGGCCCGCCTGGCCGCGGAACACGGGATGCCGCCGTTGTCGCGCGCCGAGCCCGCCGACCGCCGCGCGCTCGCCAGGTTGAAGGCGGCCTGCGAGCAGGCGAAGATCGAGCTCTCCCGCGCCGACCGCACCGCCGTCTCCTGCTCCGCGGTCGCCGTCGGCTCGGACGGCGCGCCGCTGGACGCCGATCTCGACCTCACGCGTGCCGAGCTCGAGACCCTGACCGCCCCCCTCCTCGAGCGCTGTCTCGGCAAGTGCCTCGGCCTGCTCGAGCGCCACAGCCTCTCGCCGGCGGCGGTCGGGCGCGTCGTGCTCGTGGGCGGCCCCACGCTGATGCCGGCGCTGCGGGCGCGGATCGGCGACGCCTTCGGCGGCCGCCTCGCCGAAGGCATCGACCCGATGACCATCGTGGCGCGCGGCGCGGCGCTGTACGCCGGCATCGCCGGGCTCGACGCCCGGCCACCCGTCGCCGACGCCGCGGCGAGGGCCGCCGAGGGGCTTGCCGTGCGACTCGAGCATTCGGCGGTCACCGCGGACGAGGCGCCCTTCGTGATCGGCCGCTTCCTGCCGCTGCCGGGCGGGCAGCTGCCCGCCGCCGTGCGCCTCGAGCGCCTCGACGACGGCTGGTCCTCGCCAACCTGCGAGGTCACGCCCGAGGGGACCTTCACCGTCCAGGTCGAGCTGGTCCGCCAGCAGCGCAACCGCTTTCGCCTGGCAGCGCTCGCCGGTGGCGGCGCGGCGGTCCCGCTGCAGGTCGACGAGCTCGCCATCGTGCACGGCATCGCCATCGCCGACCCGCCGCTCGCGCGGACCGTCGGCGTCGCGCTCTCGAACGACGTCGTCCACGTCTACTTCGAGAAAGGCACGCCGCTGCCCGCCCGGCGGACGATCGTGCACCAGACGGCCTGGCGGGTATCGCCGAAGAGCGGCAGGGACGTGCTCGCGATCCCGGTCATCCAGGGCGAGTTCCGCACCGCTCACTTCAACCGCCTCATCGGCAGGCTGTCGATCCCCGCGGCCGGACTGGCGCGCGAGCTGCCCGCCGGTGCGCGCGTGGAGCTCACTCTCGAGCTCGACCGCTCGGGGCAGCTCATGGCGCGCGCGCTGCTGCCGGCGCTCGGCCAGACCTTCGAGGAAGTCGTGCACGTGCTCGTCCCGAGAGCGTCAGTCGAGACTCTCGGCCAGGAGCTGGCGGCGGCCGAGGAGCGCGTCGCGGACCTGCGCCGGCGCGGCTTCGTCAGCAACCAGCCGGATGTGGTGCGGGCGCTGGCAGGCGCCTCCGGCGTGCTCGCCGAGGCCAGAGCAGGCATCGAGGCGGCGCGCGGCGGCGACGCCGACGCCGCGGCGCGAGTGGAGCGCCTGCTGCTCGACCTCAACGGCCAGCTCGAGGGGGTCGAGCAGAGACTGTCCTGGCCGGAGCTGATGGCGCAGGCCGACCGCTGGATCGACAGGGCGTTGCACTGGGTGCCCGAGTTCGGCAGCACGGCGGAGCAGCAACAGCTCGACCGAGCTCTGACGGCGCTCGAGCGCGCGCGGGAGGCGGGCGACGCGGCGGAGGTGGAGCGCCAGATCGGCGCGATGCGACGCGTCGCGAGCAGCGCCGCGCACCGTGATCCCGACACGCCGCTGCGCGTCCTCGACTGGTGCGAGGCTCACGCCGCCGACGCCAACGATCCACAGCGCGTGGCGGCCCTGCTGGCGAAGGGGCGCGCCGCGGCCGAGAACCGGCAGACCGAGGCGCTGCGCGCCGTCGTGCGCGAGCTCGACGGCTGTTTCCCCGGCCACGACGCACCCGCCAGGAGCCTGGGATCGGGGATCTGGTGAGCCGCGCTGCGCCGGGAGCGGCGACGCGGGCCGAGAATGCCCTGTCGCGGCATCTCCGCAACCCGTTCCTGGTGCTGGAGCTCGCCCCCGGGGCGGAACGCACCGCGGCCGAGAGACAGGGAGCGAAGCTGCTCGGCCAGCTGGCCGCGGGCGTCGCGGCCGTCGCCAGCTACCCGACCCCCTGTGGGCCGCGTCCGCGGACTCCGGAAGCGGTCCGCGAAGCTCTGGCCGAGCTCCGCGACCCCCGGCGGCGAGCGCTCCACGAATGGTGGGCGCACGGCCTGACCCCGCCGAGAGCGTCATCATGAGCCTGCTGGGCGGCGCCGTCTGGACCGCCATCCTGCTGTTCTACCTGGTCGTGGTCGTCCTGCGGCGGACGGGCAGGGGCGAGGCGATCGCCCGCCGGTTCCCCGCGCGGGGCGGCGCGCGCGTCGGCCCTGCCAACCTCGGGCTCGTCTTCCTGTACACGCTGTTCCTCTACTCATGGCCGATCGTGCTCGCCGTGACCGTGATCGACGTCGCTCCTGACGAGGCCTGGAGCTGGGCCGCCGCACTGGCGCTGCTGGCCGGCGCCGTCTATGTCATCACCGTCTTGCCGCACTGGCTCGCCTGGCGCGTGCTCGGTCCCCTGGGCGCCGTGCGGCTCGGGCGGGCCTGCCTGGTGATGGCCATCTTCAGCACGCCCGGCAACCGTCTCGGCGCGCGCGCTCTCTTCGCCGCTCGGTTCGGCCGCGCCGGGGACTGGCGGCCCGCGCCGGCCAGCCCTTGGACCGCCGGCGCCCTGGCCCTCGAAAGCGAGGCCGAGGGCGACGCCGAGAGGGCCGACGCGCTGCAGCTGCTGCTCGCCGGCATGCCGTCACGCACCCGGGCCCCGCGGCGGGCGCGGGCGGTGATCGGTGAAGCGCTGGCCTGGGGCGCGCTCCGGCGCGGCGACTGGGCAGGAGCCAGGCGCCGCGCCCGCCTGGGCGGCGGCCGGGGAGGGTTCGCGGTGCAGGCTTACGCCGGGGCCCATCTGGGAGTGGCGACGGGGGCGCCGCGGCTGTTCCTGGGATGGCTGTCGGCGCCGCGGCGGCGCGCGGGCCTGCCAGCGCTCCGCGAGGCCCTGGCGGCCCTGGCGGCCTGGCGGGCGGCGCCGGCACCGCTCACGGCGCTCGGGATTGCGCTGACCGCGCCGGCGCCGCCGGAAGCAGGACGATCCCAGGCGAGCCCGGCCCGGGAGGAGGGCGCGGGCGGTCCCCAGCTCGCCCACCTCCATCTCCTGGCGCGAGCCGCCGCCGCCCAGCCGCTGCCGGCGTCGGCGGTCGAGGAGCTGGCGCGGGCCTGGGAAGAGCAGCTGACGCCGGCCGTGGGGGCGGCACTCGTGCGCCGGGCGATGGAGCTCGGAGGGCAGGAGATCGCCGACCTGCCGGCGATCCTCCACGGCGCGATTCGTGACGAGCTCGAGCTGCTGGCCGAGGTCGCGGAGGGGCCATGGAGCCGGGCGGAGAGCGTTGCCCTTGGCGGCCTGGCGCAGCAGCGCCGGAGCCGCGCGTTCGCCGCCATTGAAGCCGAGATCGAGGCCTTTCGCGCCAAGTCGGACGGCTTGCCGTGCCGCCCGCTGAGCACGCCGCTCGAGGAGCTCGACCGTTGGATGTTGCTGCGGCAGCACGTCGAGCGCCTGGCGCAGGCGGGAGGCGACGATGCCCTGGCCACCGCCTTCCACAACGGCCTGGGCGTGACCGCCTGCAACTGGCCGGTCTATCTCGAGCAGCAGCGAGGCAGCGGGGCCGGCTGGACCGCCTACGTCATGCACCTCTGGAGCGCCGAGCTGGCATCGCGCATGGGAGACGACGAGCTGGCGACCCTCAGCGGGAAAAACGCGCGCCTGGTGGCGGCCCGCCTGACCTGGGTGCTGTAACCACGCGCCAGTGCGCCGGATCGGACGGGCGCCGCCGCCGGCCGCACAAGGCCATCGATCGTCTACGAAATGGGTGAGGCCTCGTAGCGACCGGTCTCTCGAGGGCCTGTCGTGGGGCCGGGACGTTCGGGCATCACCACGGGGCTGCCTCCTGCCTTTACTCGCAGAAGATGCGGACCTTCTCGCCGTCCTCGGCCGCGATGTCGACCTGGAGCGCAGCGAGCTCGGCGATCAGGGCTTCGTCGTCCAGCTTGCCCAGGTGGGAGAGGTCGATGCCCCGTTCGGACAAGCGGTGGCTGACCTTCCGCGGCATGAGGGTCGAGATCTTGAGTCCGGTTCTGATGAGCCCCAATGGCAGCCGGATGTTGATGGTGTCGCGTTCGGGCGAGTCCACGACGACGCGCAGGAAGCGTGGAGCCCGCGGCCGTCCTCCACCCGCCCCACCGCCGGCAGCGCCCCCCGCTTCGCCCTCGGAAGCGCCTTCCGCCGCGGCAGGCGAGGCCAGGCGATCGAGGAGCTGATCGGCCTCTTCCGGGGTGATCTTGCCCGCCGCGAGCATTTCCAGCACCTTGCGTCGTTCCGCAGACATCATCGTCTCCTTTCCGGCCGCCCATAGGCAACCCATCGTCTTCCAGTCCCTGGCGCTTCGCCCCTCAGCCGAGCTCTGCCAGCACTTCCTCCACCGTCACCTCGCCCCGCTCCAGGCGCTCGAGGAGCTCGAGGTTCGGGGAAGGGGCGTCCAGGGCACGATCGAGCTTGGCGCCGATGGCGTTCAATCGGTTCTTCACCGTCGGATAGCTGATCTCGAACAGCTCCTCCATGCGCTTGATCGAGCCGTGGCAGCGCACGAAGGCGGTCACGAAGAGCTGCTCCTCGAGGCTCAATCGGGCCAGCGTCGGCACCTCGAACTCTCCCTCCATGGCGACATGGCCCTGGGGGCAGACCAGGCGTCGAATCCTCATGGGGGCTCGGCACTCGGGGCAGAAGGCTTTCGCGATATCCATCGGCTCTCTCGTCCTCTACTGAATCTACCGCATAGTCTTGAGGAAGTCAATATCTATATTGATTTTCTTGAGTTAACGGCCCATTTCAGACAAATAACGTCAGCGGACCTGGTCGAAGACCGAGCTCGTCTTGGAGGCCTTGGAGTTATGGCGATCCAGCGCCGCCGCGTGGTCGCCCTTGCATCCATTGGCGATCATGGTATAGAATGTCTTTGTATTAAGTGCAATCGCCGCACCCCGGGCGCTCTCGAATGGGGTCCGATGCCTGTAGGAGGCACGACCATGGTTCCTGGATGCCGTCTCCTTCTCATCCCGATCTTCGCTGCGGTCCTTCTCGCCGGCCTGGCCGCGCCGCTCGCCGCAGTCACGGTGCTCGGGCCGCAGATCCAGGTCAACGTCAGCACCCTGGACGTCAATACCTTTCCGCAGGTTGCGGTCTTCCCGGACGGCGGCTTCATCGTCGTTTGGAACGTGGCGGCCAAGACGGGCCCAGGGGCGAATCGCCCGGTCGTCCATGCCCGCTCCTTCCATCCGGACGGCTCTCCGGAAGGCGGCGAGTTCCTGCTGCTTAGCGATGCCGGCGTGTGGGCGATCGCCGTC